>NZ_LRPD01000044.1:0-52857 GCF_001605865.1 Acinetobacter sp. NRRL B-65365
ATTTCGATATTTTTAAAACCTATCAATTAACCCAAGAATCTAACCTATCTAGCCAAATCCTTGTTTCTCAACAAGTTTTTATCTGCATCACCGCCGATGGATGTGCATTCTACAGCATTCCCAACCCAATGCAACACCCTTTTTTAAATTTATTGGAATTATCTTATCGAGTGTTTATTTTTAGAGCAAAATTACATTTTTTCTTATATTTTTCGACCGAATTTGTTTTAATACGATAAGAACAATTAAACTGTACTCTTGATATCTATGTTTTGCGTTAAGTGACGCAATCATTTTAATGACTGTATTTCGCTCTCACAGCGATTAAGGACTTATATGCATTACTCGAATTTTATCTTGCTTGGGTTGTTAACTGCTGGAGCTTGTTCATCAGTATTCGCTCAAGAGACTCCAAATGAGTCTGCCGCTCAATCTGCTACGTCGCAACCACAAGTTTCGGCTGAGCAAAAGGTTTCAACGATTCAAGCAATAAAAGATTTAAAGCATCTCACCAAGAATGATTTAAAAGTAAATGCTAATGCTGCACAACCTGATGCAGTTAAAGATCCTTTACAGCCATTGAATCGCCAGATTTATGCATTTAATGACATGTTAGATCGTAACTTATTAAAGCCAGTTGCAATTCAATATGTCGCAAAAGTTCCTGAACCTGTTCGTAGCCCTTACCGTCAGTTCCGCAAGAACCTTGGTGAGCCATGGAATGCAGTTAACCAGCTGATTCAAGGTCGTCCAGCACGTGCTGCTCAAACGTTAGGACGTTTTACTTTAAATACCCTTACAACTTTAGGTTTTGCAGATCCTGCACGTCGTTTAGGATTGTCAACTGAAGAAGAAAGCTTTGGTGTGACACTGGGTTATTACGGTGTACCTTCTGGCCCTTATGTAATGTTGCCATTCTTTGGTCCAAGTACCTTCCGTGATGGTTTTGGTTTAGCAGCAGATAGTTTTGGGCGTCCACAGAAATATTTACTGGATGATCAGGATGGTATTTACTGGTCAACCAATGTCTTGCAAGCAGTTGATGCACGTTCACAAATTCTGGATATTGAAGAAAGTCTAAAAGGTGATAAATATTCAATGATCCGTGACTTCTATTTACAACGTAAGGCTTTCCAGATCGCAGAGAAGCGTGGCGACTCTGATGATGTTTCTTTTGTTGGTGATGAAGATGATGTTGACGACTCATCTTCTGATGAAAAGTGATCACATTAAAATAATGTTTTACAAACTTATGTATTGTCAGAGAATTTAAACTCTGGCAATACTATGTTATAGATCATCTTTCATCTACGATGAATCAAAAATGATCATACAAAGGATTGACTATTCATCTATGTATTTCATTCAACCCACACGCTCCATACCCTGTTTAGATCAAGCTTTAACTGAGTTACCAAGTTTGCAGATCATTCAAGTTGATGATCTGGATTTGTATGATCAAACAATTATTGCGATTGCCGATGTACAAGATTTCTTAAAATATCAATGGAAACTGCCGACTGTTGTGCTTGCATTTGAGCACGAAGGCGCAGCTTTGGCTCAGGCATGGGAATTAGGCGCTTTAGCGGGCTGGATTTGGGATAGCTTGCCAAAAAATCCAATTCATTCTTTATTCAAAATCGATGCGCAATATAAACGTAATCAAGATAGTCGCGATTTGCCTTCTGCGGCCGAATTACAAAAGCGTTTGTTGCCAAACCCGATTGAGCTCCCCAACTATCAGTTTGAATCGTTCTTTCAACCCTCGGCTTATTTGTCGGGCGACTGGTATGACTATTGGCGTTTAAATGATGAAGAGGTTCTATTCTATCTTGCAGATGTGTCAGGACATGGTGTCACCAGTAGCCTACTCACATCGTGGATGGCAGCTTTTCATGGTCGCTCAAAAACACCTAGTCAATTAATTCAAAAACTGAATGCAATGTTGGTGCAAGAGAATATTGAAAAGCACATCACCATGGTGGCTGGTATTTTAAATCTGGTGACGCATGAAGTGCGTTGGTCTAGTGCAGGACACTATCCACCTCCAATCATTTTTGAACCGAACCAGCCTCCACAGATTTTAACTACAAGTAGCTTTCCTTTAGGACTCACAGAAGAACTGGAAGTTGAAGAACATCGTTGTGTATTAAGTCGCCATGCGCGGTTTATTGTTTGTTCAGATGGGGCGCTTGAACCCTTCGATGGTGGCCTGAATGATCAATTCAATCAACTGGTGGAACACTTGCAAAATGATTCCTTTAAAGCCCCAGATCACGTGGCTGATGACATTGCTATTCTAAGCCTCCGCCGAATGAATTAACTTAAATATCAAAAACTTAATTAAATCTAGACCTCCGACCACTTGTGTCTAGAATATCACTATGGGATAATTTTATATCCTTTCTCTGAAAATGGCATTTATATGTCAACAGGTCATGTTGAATATGCAAGTTTGAACGGAACGCATATTTTCAAGCTTATTGGCGAAGTGCGTGCTCACTCTTGTATAAGTCTAGACAAACTGCTCAACCGAATTGAACAACAGCAAAATGTTGTTGGTGCAATCGTTGACTTAACTGAAACCACGTTTATTGACAGTACCGTTTTAGGCATTCTGGCAAAACTGGGTTTAAAGCTAAAGCAAGTTCATCAGATCCAAGCAGTCATGCTGTCAACAAATCCAGATATTACAACCTTAGCCAACAGTATGGGGCTAGGACAGGTATTTGTGATTTTAAATTACTGTGGTGATCCGAGTGTATGTACTTTGGAGCTTACCGATGAACATGTCACTCATAGTGCCATGCTCAATACTGTGCTCGATGCACATAAAACGTTGATGCGTTTAAACGAAAATAACCAGAATATGTTTGAACCTCTGGTTAAACAATTGCAAAAAGAACAAGATTGCCTCAATCTCGATGCACATAAACAAAACGCTTGATCACTCAACCTGATATCGCGGCGCCTATATGACTTTACTTTCTGTTGCACAAATGAACTCCCAAAATGATATCGAAGCAAATTTCGATGTCATTGAATCATTAATTCAACAGAGTAAAGCTCAGGCTGCTGAGCTCATCGTCTTACCTGAAAACTTTGTCTGTTTTGCTGCGGGTAAACAGCGTGAAACCGCAGCTCAATTCGAGAGTATTCAAAAACGATTAGAGCAACTGGCCCATCGCTATCAAATCTGGATAATTGCGGGCACGCTCCCATGCCCTTTCCGTCCAGATGGTTCAATCATTCAGGATGGTCGGGTTCGAACCGTCAGTTTATGTATTAGTCCTGAAGGGACAGAAGCTCGCTACGACAAAATTCATTTATTTGATGTGCAAGTCAGTGATGCAGTCGGCGGTTATCAGGAGTCTAAATTCTTTGAACCTGGTGATCAGGTCGTCGTTGCCAAAACACCTTTTGGTAACATCGGTCTGATGGTTTGCTATGACTTACGCTTTCCAGAACTGGCTTTAACCTTACGTCAGCAAGGTGCCAATATTTTAACGGCCCCTGCCGCATTTACCCATACAACAGGACAGCTTCATTGGCAGTTGCTGCTGCAAGCACGTGCTATGGATAGCCAATGTTATGTTTTAGGTGCTGCCCAGCAAGGCTGGCATGGTGAAAAACGTCAAACTTGGGGACATGCAGGAATCACCGATAGTCGTGGACAACTGCTTCAAATGATCGAAACTGAGGGTCATGGTCTAATCACCAGTGCATTTGATCTTGAAGAACAAAATGCAATTCGCACCTCTATGCCACTGATGCAACATCGCAAGCTCATCAATTATTAAAAATGAAACGCGATCAACTTTTCCAATCGCAATTTTGCACAAAATATCAGCAATAGAATATATTCTGACCGTCTTGGTCAATTTTTACCAATGTACCATTTCTAGATTCATGATTTAATACAATTTATTGATCATCATAGAGCAAAGTCGAATGATTTTGGGATATGCATGATGTAACATCATCAACTCATTCTTATTAAGCTTTGTTCATGTTTAGATTTATCGCTGCTTTGTTTTTTTTGGGGGCCACCGTACCACTTCATGCCACAACCGTTGATACAAATACGGATGAATCCGCCACTTCAACAACAGTGTTATCTACACCACAAAATTTATCCCTGAATGCTTTTGGTCAATGGATTATTGGCTGGGGAACAGGCCCAGAAGGTGCCAGACAACGTCTCGATAATATTCGACGTGAAGATGTTGCAGTGATTAAGCAAAAAGGCACCACCCTAGACATGATTCAGGCTTGGCAGAAGCATTTTGAACTTGAAGCAGAAAATAACCTTAGCAACCCGACAGCGCGTTATCGTGCCCGTCTCATGAAAAAAATTGCCGATCTCTGGTAACAGACACATTAAATTTATTATCTAGCATTGGCATAAGTCTTATCACTTATGCTTTTTTGTTTTGAGCACACAATAAAAATGAGATCTGCCAGATTAATTTATTACCCCAAATAGCCAACCTTTATGATTCAAGTGATTCGCATTTATGTCCTTTTATCAATGTGAATTGGCACAACTGATCATGCCCTCTACTCATCAATAAAACACCTACAAAACATAGAAACTCCCCTACACATATCACGACCAAAGATGGCAGGATCTATAACGTTTGCTGACTTGTATTTTAATTTAGATCCAGTACGATCAAATTGCATTCAATAATCTTCAGGAAGAATAATCATGTCATTAGAAAAAGTGGTTTATCGTGCAAAAGCAAAAGCAACAGGCGGTCGAGATGGCCGTGCAACCTCTTCTGACGGTGTTTTAGATGTAAAACTCGGCGTACCTAAAGAAATGGGGGGGGCTGGCGGTGCAGTGACCAATCCAGAACAACTCTTTGCTGCTGGCTATTCTGCATGCTTCTTGGGTGCTATGAAATTTGTTGCAAACCGCGATAAGTTTAATATCAGCAAAGATGCCTATGTAGAAGGTGAAGTCGGAATTGGTCCAATTCCAACGGGTTTTGGTATTGAAGTCACTTTAAATGTTTATCTGATCGGAATGGAACAAGCTGAAGCAGAACAATTGGTTGCTGCTGCACATATTGTTTGCCCTTATTCAAATGCGACCCGCAACAATATTGATGTGAATTTTAATATTGTGACTGCTGAATAATTTTAGCAATCATAAAAAAATAGCATGCGATCTGCATGCTGTTTTTTTATTTCAAAGCTTAAATTTATTCTTCCGCAGCTTCATTGGTGACACGAAGTACTTCTTCCAATGTCGTTTTGCCAGCTAAAACTTTCAATAAACCATCATCTCGAATTGAAGCTGCATGACGGCGCGCATGATTTTCCAATTCATACTCAGCCGCATTGCCATGAATCAAACGGCGCATCGACTCATCGACTGGCACGATTTCATAAATTGCAGTTCGACCGCTAAAGCCAACATGTGAACATTTTTCACAGCCCTGTGGTTCAGGTAACTGCATATATTCATCCACTTTAAGATGCTGGAAAACCTGACGCTCAAAATCATCTGCCTGACGCCATGTCACACAATGCGGACATAAAGTACGAACCAGACGTTGGGCAATCACGCCGATTAAAGAGCTTGCCAAGAGGAAAGGTTCGATCCCCATATCCTTTAAACGTGTTACCGCACCAATTGCAGTATTGGTATGCAGTGTGGAAAGCACCAAGTGACCCGTTAACGAAGCTTGAACCGCAATTTCAGCAGTTTCCAAGTCACGAATCTCACCAACCATGACCACATCTGGATCTTGACGCAACATCGCCTTCAACGCACGCGCAAAGGTCATATCTACTTTGGTATTGACCTGAGTTTGTCCAATCCCTTCCAGTTGATATTCAATTGGATCTTCGGCTGTCAGAATATTACGGGTATTGTCATTCAGATCAGACAATGCGGCATACAAGGTGGTAGTTTTACCCGAACCTGTTGGGCCAGTCACCAGAATAATGCCATGTGGGCGATGGACCAGTTGGGTTAAACGTTCGTAGTCATTTTTCATCAAGCCCAAATGGGTCATATTTAAACGCCCTGCCTGCTTGTCCAGCAAACGCATGACCACACGCTCGCCATGCGAAGAAGGCAAAGTCGAAACACGTACATCCACTTCACGTCCAGCAAGGCGCAATGAAATACGACCATCTTGTGGAATTCGCTTTTCGGCAATATCCAGTTTCGCCATGACCTTAATACGGGACACCAAGAGCGGTGCCAGCTCACGACGTGGCTGCACGATCTCACGCAATTGACCATCAACACGCAAACGTACTGACAGTTTTTTCTCAAAGGCTTCAATATGAATATCTGAGGCGCTGACGCGAATCGCTTCTGACAATAAGGCATTGATCAAACGAACAATCGGTGCATCATCTTCCTGATCCATTAGGTCTTCAGCTTCAGGCACCTGATCGGCCAGACTCAGTAAATCGGGATGATCTTCCAGTCCTGCTGCAACTTGCTGCGATTCGCCTGTATCGCCCGCATAACTGGAACTTAATAAGGCATGAAACTCCTGATCACTACACAATTGATCGTGAGCAGATTTCCCCAGAATTCGACGCGCTTCCTGCAACGCAATACGCGCAGTGTCCTTGCGTCGTACAATAAAAATTTGATCACCTTCATAGCGCAATAAAACGCCATGTCGCTTCGCAAAACTATAAGGAATTTGTATTTGTTTAAGTATTTGCATCACACAAATAATGATAAGAGAAAGTATTGAGTGTACTCTAAGCAGATTACAGCGTGAAGTCTGTTTAGCATACTCACAAAGGAATTTTGCATCTTGTCTCAAAATAATCAATTTGAAGTACCACCTTCCAATACTTTGAAATGGTGGGGTGAACAACAATTCGAACTTCAACAGGCCAAAGCTTGGCAATTCGGTTCATTGCTCTTTCGTCTGACTCGCGGCATTAAAGAATGGCGTCTTGAATATCATCGTCCTCAGTTTCAGCATGACTACGAACAACAGTGGCGAATATTGAACGATATTGAATTTGCCATGCCGCCTCCAGCAAAAATTGAACGCTACATGTTTCATAAAACCAATAGTACGTTTCATTTAATGCCGCGTCTGGCTGATCGTTCAGTGGTGATTCGACCTGTAGATCCGATTTATATTCCAGCGGGTCAGCGCGGAACTTTATATATCAGCACACCATTGTGGATCGCAGGTCTGGTGGATGGGCTTTCTGAACCGCTTTTTGATATCCCAGTCATTCAACCGAAAGATACATGGTTTGGTAAAGACCCACAAAATGGTGAGATTTGCTACGCCACTTCAGTCGACGGTCGTATCGATTTGAACCTACTTAAACCACGCGCTTTCCGAGCGGTCACGCCAATTGAGTTTCACAACACCAGTCATCATCAATTGCGCTTTGACCGTATGAATGTGCCTGTGCCTGCCCTGCCATTATTTTATAGTGAAAGTACAGGACGCTTATGGACCTCGCAAATTAAAGTCTATTACGAAGGTACAGATCATCCGGCACGAATTCGCATTGAAAACAAAACCCCGACTCAGGCCGGTGAAGTCACTTATGTACATCCCCCTCGAGCCCCCGGTAGCACCTTATTCAATATGTTTGATTCATTCTTCTAAGGGGTTGCCATGCCGAATTCAAATATTCCAAAAGATGTTGCTGGCAGCCTGACCAGTATTTTTACCAACATTAATTTTGAGCGTCTCAGCGAAATCGTGGTCGCCATTATTTTATGTTTTATCGGCTTCCTGATTGCGCGACTGGTCTCCAATGCCTTTATCCGCACCATTGGTAGCCGTTTTAATGCACATCAACGCTTATTATGGCGTCGAGGTATTTTTTATTTTATTTTCTTGCTGTTCATCATGACCAGTTTAAGGGAAGCGGGTTTCAAACTGAGTGTCTTTCTCGGTGCAGCAGGGATCTTGACGGTCGCTTTGGGTTTCGCCTCTCAGACTTCTGCAACCAACTTGATCAGTGGCTTGTTCCTGATTGGTGAAGGTTCCTTTGAAGTCGGTGATACCATTCAAATTACCTTGATTCGAGGTCAAACCATTGAGGGTGAAGTCATTTCAATTGACTTACTCTCAGTCAAACTTTTGACGCTGGATAATGTTTATATTCGCTTGCCGAACGAACAACTGATTCGAACGCCCGTGATGAACTTATCCAAATATCCGATACGGCGTATCCCGATTACGCTCGCGATTAATTTCCATGAAGATATCATCAAAGTTCGCCAAGTCTTGTTAGATGTGGCAGCGAAATACCCATTGGTGATGGATGACCCGAAAGCAACGGTCACTGTTACTGCGTTTAGGGAATCTTCAATTGAGTTGTTATTTGCGGTGTGGTGCCGTCAGGAAAATTCACTTAAAGTTCGAGATGAAATGCAGGAACGGATTCGTAATGGCTTTCTGGAAAATGAGATCGAAATTCCAGTACCGAAGATGGGTCTGATTGATCGACCGCTCCCCTTGGAAAATGATGAAATCGATCAATATGCCAATCAGAAAGAACTGAAAAAAGACGAGAAAGAAAGATAATTAGCTTTCTTTCTTGGTTTCACTTAGCGCAGGTGGCAACGGTGCCAAATAAGCAATCACCAGCATCACCGCTCCCGAACCGATAAACGAAATCACGCGGGTTAAAGTGCCACTTTGCGATAAGTCCAATAACAATAGTTTCATGACCACTATTCCCAATAAAGCCGCACCGACAAACCAGATTTGGCGGATGTGGCGGCGACTGGAAAAGGTCATGAGAATAAATGCCAGAATCACCCATAGCAATGTCAAACTGAGTTGTACATCGCCATTCGACCAAATTGCTGTCCCCCAGAATGGTGTCCCTAAATAATGATGCATGGCACGCACCACCACACTACTCAGCACCAATAGACCAATCAAAATCGTGGTCACTTTAAAGCCCCATTCTATCGAACGCTCGGCACTAAAGTCATGATGATAAATAATCCAGATCAGACCGAAGAACATCAATAAAGATAGAATATCCGTTAGGTTAAGCAGCGGTAGCACATAATATTGCTGTGCAGAATATAGATCTAGACTGACCAATACCAGCCAGACTAAGGTTAGGCACCAGATCGGAACCTGATGGAGCAACTGGGTTTTATTCGATATAAATCGCCAGATACTATAAATCGCAGGGACAATCGCAAGCGCAACAAGTGGCATGATGGGGAAAATAGCCAATCCAATACTGGCAAGACTGAGCCAGAGCAAAGCTGACCACAACATAAGCGACACTTTAGATGTGTGAGCACTCAAGCTGGTCAGTATTAACGTCATCGTAATCGAAGCCACAGCAAAGCTGATCTGATTTAAGTTACTCGACCAGTGCCAAACGGCATACACATTTTGAGCAAGACTTTCCACGTAGAGCAAAGCTAATAAGCCCGCCAATAAGATCAGTTGTACATTGCCCCACTGCAATCGTGATTTAACATGTACCGCCAAACTAAACAGTGCCAGTAATATTGCCGCAATCGCAAGATAAGGACTTAGGCCATGTTGTTGCCATTGCATGAATTCAACAGCCGCAATTGCTCCAGAATATAAACCAAGCGCTAAAAACACGCCGCTCAGCATCCGCGCACTAAAGTACTTTTCAACTTCCTGATAATGCAACAAGTAAAAAGCCGAAATAAATTGTGCTAAAGCAAAAATTGCGGTGCTTAAAATCGGGAAATGATCATTTGACCAGACCTGAAACAGTAATGCTACCGAACTGAGCAAGACCAGTGCGACGCCAATGTAACGACTTAAACGGTATCGCTCAGTGACGCCCCAAACGATTAATGCCGTGCCCTGAATCACCCAGCCCGTTGAAGTCCAATGAGCACCTTTGGCCAATGGGAAAATCAATGCAACAAACACCACCGAAAGGATAAAGAAACTTTTGGCTAAGATTGATAATTGTGGATGCTGACGTTTAATCCAGAGATTTAAAGCAATATAAGTCGCGGCAAGTGCAACAGCCCCCCAAGTGAGGGCTGAGGTTGAGTTATGCATTAAATAAGCATGTAAGGAAAAGCCCAAGACAGGCACACTAAAGATCAGACCGACATCTAAAATCGGCTGTAAGCGCTCAGATGTCGGATCTGTTTGTTGCTGCTGGTTTTGAGCACGTAGCATTAATTGGCTATAACGAATACTGAGCCAGATGAATAAAGCCATATGCAACCACAGGATCATATCCAAGGTATTAAACTGCGCTGAATTTGCATAAATTCCGATGGTCGAACCACCAATAAACATGGTGGCAAAGAACGCAATTTGATGCAGGATTTTCCAAGGTTGAATAAAATTCAGTGCTGCCACAGCCAAGTTAATGACAAAGTAATAGCCAAACAGGAAAATCACATCAGGATGATTTTGTGGAATCACCAAAGGTGCAAGATAAGCCATAGTCAATGCCAACATGGCTAAATACAGGGCTTGTTGCTTTAAACTCAGATAAACTGTGACTAATAATAAAATCACAAATAAAATACTGGCAGTCGTTAAGCTGGCAATTACGGCAAAATGATGAGAGAAAATCAGCGTCAAGAAAATGACAGCTAGCCCTACGCCTTGTAGCGCAACTGCAAATAATTGATTTTTCTTTTGCAGTAAATAACCTGCAACCGTCGTCACTGCCCCCGCGCTGGCAATAAAACCCAGCTTCACACCAAGACTGAGTTGCCAATGTTCACTGGCAAAACGTAATAATAAAACCACACCGACCATGAGTACGGCGACAGCAACACGAAGAATTGGATTGCCGTGCATCATCCAGTCCAGCGCAGGCTGCCACCAACTCGGTGTTTTAGGCTCAACGGCTTGAGTAACTGGAGTCTGGGTCTGTCCAAATGGTTCTTGAGCTGATGAAGTCTCTTGATGCATCCATGCTGGGGGCTGCTCGGGTTGAACAGAATGTGAGGAAACTGTAGCTGTTTGAATCGTTTCAATCTTCTGATCAGGATGGCTCTGCTGTGAGTGATCAAAGCTCCCCATCCCAACCTGATGTCGCTGAATCGCTTCATGCTCCAAATGTAACAAACGGGTTTGAAAGGCACTGATCGTTTGGATCAGGCACAACAGCAATACCAATAAAGCGCCGCCAGCCAGCCACATCCAAGTATTGGCATAGGCAAATAGCGCGACGAGCGCCGCACCATATATCACAACTTTTTGTACGCCAATACCCGCTGTCTGTGCAAAATGATTCGGCGTTGCCTGTTCAAGTTGCAGCAAGCGCTGATGAATATCAGACAGAATGTGCACAATAACAACGGTCAGCCCAATCGTCGCTGCAATAACAGTCGCATGCCATTTAAATGCAACCGCACAAGCAAGCAGCACCGTCAAAGCAATCAGGACAAAAACCATTCCCTGTTTGTCTTTTTTATACATAGACTTATATCAATTATGACAGCTTCATTGCAGGTATATTACTTGATCACTGCATAAGCAGGTATTTTCACATACAAAATACTGCAAATCTTAAACGACAAATCCAGCCGTACTCATCCGCGTTCAGATAAGACAGCCACGGCTTTTTCACGTAAAATACCGACTAATTTATAATTAGGATTTGCGCAATGCCACCTTTTGTCTTGGTTGACGGGTCTTATTTCTTATTTCGTGCTTTTCACGCTTTACCGCCATTAACGACGTCTACTGGCTTACATACCAATGCAATACGTGGTGCAATTTCAGCAATCCAGAAATTGATGCGTCGTACCCAACCGACTCACATGGCTGTCATTTTCGATACACCAGAGCCAACTTTCCGTCATAAGTTATCACCGATCTATAAAGGTGACCGTCCAAGTATGCCGGAGGAGCTATCTCAGCAAATTCCTTATTTACATGCTTTGATCAGAGCTCAAGGTATTCCGTTGTATAGTCTTCCCGGTGCGGAAGCAGATGACATTATTGGAACATTAACCAAACGCGCTTTGGCAGAAGGTCATCATGTCCTGATTTCGACAGGTGACAAAGACATGGCACAGCTGGTCAATGAGCACGTTAAACTAGAAGACAGCTTTAAAGAACGTGTTTTAGATGAAGCGGGGGTTTTTGAAAAATTCGGAGTACATCCCAATCAGATCATCGATTACCTGACCCTGATGGGCGATGCTTCTGACGGAATTATGGGCGTTCCAGGAGTCGGCGCGAAAACAGCGGCGAAACTGTTAAATGAATACGGTACATTGAGCAATATCATTGCCAATGCCGATCAGTTGAAAGGCAAAATCAGCCAGAACATTAAAGATAACGTAGAGAACATCAAGATTGACCATCAATTGGCAAGTATTGTGTGTGATCTTGATCTGGCTTTAGATTGGCATGACCTTAAACTCACCAATCCAAATGTAGATCAGTTACGTAATCTCTATACTGAGCTCGAATTCCGTAACCAGTTACAATCGCTGGATCATCCCAATAATCCAAACAGTTCAGCTTATCAACAGACATCACAAAGTATTGCCAAAGCTGAGCAAAAAACTGAGCAAGTGATTGTTGAAGATCATGCCAGCCTGTCTAGTCAGGATGATCAACTGGGCACAGCCACCTATCATACCGTGCTGAGCCAACAGGACTGGGATGCGTTATTGCAACGTATGCAGCAAGCAGATCATTTTGCGATTGATACGGAAACCACCAATCTAGACTACCGCTTTGCTGAGCTAGTCGGTTTCTCGGTCGCATTTGATGCCAATGATGCTTATTATGTTCCTGTCGCCCATGATTATGAAGGTGCACCAGAACAACTGAATCGTGAACTGGTTCTGGCTCAGATCAAACCGATCCTTGAAAATGAACAAGTGAAGAAAATTGGTCATCATTTAAAATATGATGCTCACATCTTTGCCAATCACGGTATCACCATTCAAGGCTGGTATTTCGATACCATGCTTGCTTCATATGTATTAAATGCTGCTGCGACGCGACATGGCATGGATGATGTTGCCCGTCTTTATCTCAGCCATTTGACCACGACTTTTGAGCAAATCGCGGGTAAAGGTGCTAAGCAAAAAACCTTTAACCAGATCGAACTTGAAGTGGCAGCCCATTATGCTGCTGAAGATGCGCATGTTACCTATCGTTTATATGAAGTGCTCGCAGCAAAACTGAAAGCCCATCCTGAACTGGTAAATATCCTGCATAACATTGAGATGCCAGTTGCTCGCGTGCTCACAGGCATGGAAGAAGATGGTATTAAGCTGGATCATCAATTCCTCGATCAACTCAGTGTTGAGTTTTCAGAAACGATTCAAACGCTTGAAGCTCAAGCAGCAGAACTGGCGGGCGAAGCTTTTAATGTGGCATCACCTAAACAGGTTGGTGAAGTCCTGTTTGAAAAGCTTGGACTCAAAGGTGGTAAGAAAACAGCTACAGGTCAATACAGCACCAGCGAAAGTATCCTTGAGAAAATTGAGCATCCTTTAGCAGAAGTGATCTTAGAACATCGCGGTTTGGCGAAACTCAAAAACACCTATACAGATCGCCTGATCGTACAGTCGAATGATACCACCCATCGTGTGCATACCAGCTATCATCAAGCTTTAACCGCGACAGGTCGTTTGTCTTCAACTGATCCAAACCTGCAAAACATTCCAATCCGTACCCCGATTGGTCGTCAGATTCGTAAAGCCTTTATCGCACCTGAAGGTCGTGTGTTATTAGCTGCCGATTACTCACAAATCGAATTGCGTTTAATGGCACATTTCTCTCAAGATGACGCCTTAGTTCATGCCTTCCAGCAAGGTCAGGACGTGCACCGTCGTACTGCTTCCGAAGTATTGGGTATTGATATTGAAGATGTCACCAATGATCAACGTCGCCAAGCCAAAGCGGTCAACTTTGGTCTGCTGTACGGGATGTCTGAATTTGGTTTAACCCGTCAGCTTGGCTTTACCCGTGAAGAATCTCGTAGCTATATCGCACGTTACTTCCAGCGTTATCCGGGCGTACTGGACTATATGGAACGTACCCGCCAGATCGCTCGCGAACAAGGCTTTGTCGAGACGATTCTCGGCCGTCGTTTGTATACACCAGACATTATGGCAACCAATAAAATGATTAAGCAGGCAGCCGAACGTGCAGCAATTAATGCGCCGTTACAAGGCAGTGCAGCAGATATTATCAAGCTTGCCATGATTGCAGTCGATAAAATGTTGCCGAAAGATCAAGCCAAGCTGTTATTACAGGTACACGATGAACTTGTATTTGAAGCGGATGCAGCAATTGCAGATGAACTTTCAAAACAAATTGCGGAAGTGATGCAATCTGTATTGCAAATTTCTGTGCCATTTGTGGTTGAAGTAGGTCAAGGACTAAACTGGGACGCTGCGCACTAAGCCAGCCCTCAGCTCATAAAAACATAATGTTTCTTGCAGACAGGGGATTAACTCCCCTGCGCTACAAGAACACGAATAATAAAGAATACCCGATAAAAACTAATCCGCATAGGAGAAAGGAATGCAATATGTCCTTTAATCAAGTTCAATTTAACCGTTACCATTCCATTGATTCATTACGTTTTATTTCCATTTTTCTGGTGTTATTACATCACTTTAATATTCCTTATAAATTGTTTGATACTTCCATCAATTTTCAAATTTTTGGAGAGAATATCACCACGCTTTTGGCCCGGAATGGAAATTATGGCGTCACCATGTTCTTTGTCATCTCAGGCTACCTGATCACCTCACATAGCCTTAAACGTTGGGGATCTCTAGCCCAGATCAATATTCGGGATTTCTATATTTCAAGATTCTCTCGCATTATGCCCACCATGATTTTACTCATCTGTCTGGTGAATCTTCTCGGTGCGTTTGAGCTAAAACCCTTTATGACCCAAGCGCCTAATGAGATCATCGTTGCGCAATCCACTGTCAATCTAGCAGCCCTCACCTTTTGGATGAATATCCTGATTATTGAAAATGGCTGGGTCAACTATGTCTTGGGTGTCTTATGGTCGTTATCGGTTGAAGAAGTCTTTTATTTAAGCTTCCCACTGGCTGCATTGTTCTTCAGAAAACAAAGTTTATTTGTCTTAGTCTGTATCTGTCTGATTCTATTCGCGCCATATTTTAGATTTTTACATTACGGTGAAGGAAGTGGGGCTTATTTATACCATTACTTTTCCAGCTTTGATGGCATTGCTTTTGGCTGTCTCGCTGCTCTGCTTGCCCCGAAGCTGATCATTCAGCCTAAAGTCTGGTCGGCACTAAAAACGATTGCAATTGCAGTTATGCTGTTCATCTACTTTTCAGGATCGATTAAAGAAAATTGCATCTGGGGAATCAGCTTATTTGCATTTTCTACCGTGATCGTGATTCTGGCAAATGTCGCCAATGAACGGGCAGATTCAGTATCTTCACATTTTGATTGGGTCAGAAATATCGGTAAGAATAGTTATGAGATTTATTTATTTCATCTCATCATCCTGGGTTTCTTTAAATTGTTTTATACACCCGCCTTGACTGAAGGTAATATTAAGCTATTGTTATTATTGATTTACTTTATTCTGGCAATTGTCCTAGGGAGTTGGATTGCACGCTACTTTTCCAATCCACTCAACCAAAGCATAAGACAACGCCTGATCAAAAAATAAAAAATGGGCATTACGCCCATTTTTTATTGAATCAAACTTGCTTAAAGACCTGTTAACAGAACTTTAGCTGCTTCATTCATCAAGATCTCAGCAACATATAATGCCAAGAACGCCAAAATTGGAGAAAGATCAATCATTCCCATATTCGGCATGATACGACGGAAAGGTGCAAGCAATGGTTCAGCCAGCTCCTGAATCACTTCAATATACGGTGAACGTGTCTGTGTAAACATCACCACCCAACTTAAAATGATGGTCGCAAAAATTAAATAACGACAGAAACGGATCAAGTCCTGAATCATGGTCACAAATGTTGTGATCACCAGATACACTGCGCTATGTGGCATTTGTCCAGATAAATACATCAAACCGAACATTTTCAGTAAATACAGCACCACCAACAAAGCTACTGCCGCTAAATTGACACGCCCCTTGCCGACTGTTGGGAAAATACGACTAAAAATATCTACAATCTTGGTTGCTTTCACTGTCGAAAGTACCACTGGATTGTATGGACTCACTGCCGCCAATTGCATTAAAAAACGGAAAAAGACCAATAAAATTGCAACATTGATCAAAACACCAAAAATTAGCGCAGAACTTGCACCCATAATTGTCTTATCCTACTTAAACCGATTTAGTCTTGTCACTCAGCTCTTGCGCAAGCTCTTGGCTACGCTTTTGAGCTGCTGCAAGCGCTGCTTGAATATTTTGTGAAATCTGCGCACGATCAAACACCTCTAAAGCTGCTTGCGTGGTGCCATTTGGAGAGGTCACATTTTTACGTAATTCTGCTGGAGAATTTGAGCTGGTAATTGCCATTTGCGCCGCACCTAATGCAGTTTGCAAGGTCAATGCAGTTGCAACTTTTTCATCCAACCCCAAGTTTTTACCTGCACGAATCATACTTTCCATCAAATAGAAGAAATATGCAGGACCAGAACCCGATACTGCAGTTACTGCATCAATTTGTGCTTCATTTTCTACCCAGATGGTTAAACCTGTCGCTGCAAGAATCTGACTGGTTAATTCACGGTCTTGTGCATCAACAGCTTCAGAGGCATAAATACCATGCGCACCTGTTTGAACCAAGGCTGGCGTATTTGGCATAACACGAACAATACGCTGACTGCCACCAATCAAATCTGAAATGGTCTGAATCTCAGCGCCCGCAATAATCGAGATCACAAGTTTATCTGACAACAAACCATTTAATGGTTGTAATACCGTTGCCAATACTTGTGGTTTTACTGCCAATACGACGACATCTGCATTTTTGATTGCTTCCACATTATCTGTGGTGGTCTGAATCCCTTTTTCTTCTAATACGTGACGAATTTGCTCTACCGGATCAGAAACAGTAATACGTGTCGTAGGTAATCCACGAGACAATAAACCGCCAATCAAGGCTTGCGCCATATTACCGCCGCCAATAAAACAAATATTTTTATTCAATGCTGTCGCCATGTCCTACTCGTCATATCAAAAAGACTGCTGAAAAGTACAGTCAGAAATTAAACTTGGTTGCCAACCACCCTGCTCTAAATACTCAGATTGCGCCAACCAAAAACCTTTTGGGCTAAAAACCCCAAGCATAACATTATCCACGACTAATATTTGAATTGTATGACGTAACCAAGGCAAAATCTGTACTTCTTGAATGGCTTTTTTGAGAGGCCAATGTCCAACACGACCATAAAGATGAATTTTTTCTCCGCCCTGACGTTTGATTAATGTCAACTCACGCCCTAACAGTTGTGCAGAAAGGCCCATGGCTTGCGATTCAATCTTAAATTGTCCAGCAGCAACCTGAATCACTTGTCCCATTTCATACTGTTGAGACATAATATTCGGAAAGCTTGTTTGCTGTTCCGCATACAATTCATCATGGCTTAAACGGTATAATTTTTTCTGATAACGCGCATAGTAATGCGGGTGAATATGCAAACTTGCCTGCGCGTCAGGTTTTGCCCAAATGACTTCATTCTGTAGGCGCTGCACCATATCGTAACTTGGGCGATATTGGTCTTTACCTTTAATCCAGTCGGATAACAGTTGTCGTTGCCGCGCTGTTGAAAGCTCAGCCAATTTCGTTAAATCCAACTCACGATCCGTTGCACAATGCTGCCAGTCCTGTTTCAACACATCATTTAAGATTTCCGCTGCATCTTGCATCAGATAACTGCTTCGTACCACAGCCGACTGCATTTTAGGGAAACGGTTTTCTAGCAGCGGCCATAATTGTTCACGGCACCATGCCCGATCATAATGTGTATCGTGATTGGTCGGATCGGTGACATAGTTCAAAGCCAGTTGTTGTGACCACTGTTCAATCTGTTCCCGACTCAAATCTAAAAATGGTCGCCAGATGGTCATATCCTCGCGGATATCAAGCTGTTGCATGGCAGCAAGTCCATTGACACCCGCCCCAGAAAATAGACGCAATAAGAACGTTTCAGCCTGATCTTGCTGATGATGTGCTAAGACAAGAATTTCATTGGATTGTAAGTGTTGCTGATAAGCATGATAACGGGCTTGTCGCGCTTGCTGCTCCAGATTGCCAGTTTCAACCGTGACTTTTTGCAGAATGACAGGAATATTAAATGCTTCAGCTTGCTGTTGAACGAATAATCCCCAGCCAGCACTCAGCGTTTGCAGCTGGTGATCGACATAAATGGTACGAATTCGATTTGGGAAAAGTTCAGACATCAGATACAGCAACAGCATGGAATCCATGCCGCCGCTACACCCAATCAGGAATTGAGTTTGTTCAGAAAAATGCTGTGTTTGTCCTAAGACGCGATGCCTAAATTGCTGCTGCCAAACTTCATTAAACGTTGATAACGTGCGTCGCATCGTTCTTGGGCATCCATCGGTTGCAATTCATCTAAAGCTTGCTTTAATACATCTTTCAAATCATGCATGACTTTTTCAGGTTGCAAGTGTGCACCTTCACCTTCGTCCACAACATATTCAACGATGCCTAAAGCTTGGAGTTTATCGGCAGTTAATGCCAGTGCTTCACTTGCTTGTGCGGCTTTTTCTGCGGTTTTCCATAAAATAGAAGCACAGCCTTCAGGTGAAATCACTGAATAGATACTATGCGAGAGCATAATCACACGATCTGCTACACCAATACCTAAAGCACCACCAGAACCACCTTCACCAAGTACAGTCGCAATCACTGGAACCTTCAAACTTGAAAGTTGCGCCAAGCTGGTTGCAATCGCTTCAGCCTGACCACGCTCTTCTGCACCTACACCAGGGTAAGCCCCCATGGTATCAACAAACGTAAATACTGGTAAATTGAAGCGCTCAGCCATATCCAGTAAGCGCTGTGATTTACGATAACCTTCCGGGTTACACATCCCAAAGTTATGCTGTAACTTTTCACGGGTACTGCGGCCACGGTGCTGACCGACAACCATCACAGGTTGCCCATCAAAACGTGCCAAACCACCAATCATGGCACCGTCATCACCAAATAAACGGTCGCCATGAAGTGCATCAAATTCAGTAAAGATTTCACTGACATAATCTAGAAATTGCGGACGTTCAGGATGTCGTGCAATTTGAACCGTAGCCCAAGCCTTGGACTGAGTCGCTTTATTTTTCATAAGTCAAGAATGATCCATAATAATATGGTTAATCAACAAATTTGTCTGACTGAATATTTAACTCAATGTCCCAATGCTTAAACTGCAATTGTTCATCATGCAGGTCAGCAACTAATAAAGGCCATTGTTTAGCATCGCCAGATACGCTTAGTTGCCATTGTTGATCATTTACAACACTGAGTTCAATGGCAGGAAGCATCTGATCACTACGACTATGGTTCAGCAAAACAGCCAGACGAAGCAATAAACAAAGATAAAGTAAATGGCTACCACCGACCTTTAAAACGTCATTTTTTGCATCTGCACGCAACTTGCGACGGTGATGTGAAACCAGATGAGACAAATGGTTTTGATCAATTTGTGAGAAACCAGGAATATCCGAATGCTGCAATAAATACGCGCCATGACGATGATAACCAGCATGACTAATCGCTAGACCAATTTCATGTAAATAAGCTGAACGACGCAGTAAGTCACTGTCTTCAGTGGTTAAATTCAGACTTTCAGCCACTCCGTCAAACAATTGCTGAGCAGTGCTGACCACACGTTCTGCCTGTTTCGGATCCGCATTGTAGCGACCCATTAAGGCTTGCACACTACGGTCACGAATATCTTCATGCTTGAAACGTCCAAGCAGGTCATACATGACGCCTTCACGTAACGCACCATCAGAATATGCCAATTTATCGATATCTAAAACTTCAAAAATGGCAAATAAAATCGCAACGCCAGCTGGCAAAACTGCTCGACGGTCTTCACGTAGACCTTCAAAATCAATTTCAGAGATATGTTTAAATTTAAGTAAACGATCTTTTAACTTATATAAGCCATCACGGGTCAGATTTTCCTGTTCATCACTTAAGCCAAGATTAACCGCAATCTGACGACAGGCTTTGATGGTTCCACTTGAACCGACAACGGTATCCCAACCCACTGATTTATAGGTATTGGCAATACCTGACATTTCTTTACGGGCTGCTACTACAGCTTTATCAAATGCTTTGCTGGTAATCTCGCCATCAGAGAAAAAAGTTTTGCTATAAGCCACACAACCCATCTGTAAAGATTCGGTATGCAACGGCTCAAATTCTTCACCAATAATAAATTCTGTTGATCCACCACCAATATCAACGACTAAACGACGACCTCCATTGGCCATGGTATGGGAAACACCCAAGTAAATCAGGCGTGCTTCTTCACGACCTGCAATAATTTCAATCGGTTTTGGTAAAATTTCCGCAGCTTTTTGAATAAACTCGTGACCATTTTTCGCTTGTCTTAATGCGTTGGTCGCCACAATTCTTAAACGATTCGGTTGCACCGAACTTAAACGTCCCACAAAACGGGCTAAACAAGCCAGTCCGCGCTGTTGTGCTGCTTCTGTTAAATTCTTATTTTCATCAAGCCCAGCTGCTAACTGTACTTTTTCTGACATTGAAGCGACTTTCTTAACCTCACCGTGATCAACACGTGCAATTGCAAGATGGAAACTGTTCGATCCCATATCAATCGCAGCAAGTAACTCTTCATCAATCAGAAAATCAGACATTATTCATATAAACCCATGCTCAATTCACGCATTAGAGTAATTCACATGCTTACAATTTTAAAGTCATTTTAATCAATAAAAGTTACCTATTTCTGCTTTTAATGCATAAATCATTGTAGAAGTCGATGATCAACATCGTGAGCATCCATTAGACTTTTCATTTTCAAACTTGAATAATCGGAACAAACCCTTACATTGAGTAAAGTAGCAATGTAATATTCATCGTGATGATGAACTAATTCGCACTTTATTTCTTAAATTTGGAGCAACCTTATGTCTGCGACTATTGTTAATACAACTGATGAAAACTTCCAAGCAGATGTTTTAGATGCTGAAACGCCTGTACTTGTTGACTTCTGGGCTGGCTGGTGTGCACCATGTAAAGCAATCGCACCTGTACTTGAAGAACTTTCAAACGAATACGCAGGTAAAGTTAAAATCGTTAAAGTTGACGTTACTTCATGCGAAGACACTGCTGTGAAATACAACATCCGTAATATTCCAGCATTATTGATGTTTAAAGATGGTGAAGTTGTTGCTCAACAAGTTGGTGCAGCGCCACGTTCAAAACTTGCAGCATTTATTGACCAAAACATCTAATACGACTGTTGAATTGTCAGTGCTAGAAATACGCTATTAAATGAATAGTGTATTTCTAGTTAAAAATTGACAAATCCCCTGATTTCATCTATATTTCTGGATCAAGAAGCTTTGAATGGAATCTACTTCATTGCGCTTCTTACAAGACACAAAACATAAGATCGCCGCTCGGCAATAAACAATTGTTTTCACATTTCTCTCTGAAACAATGAACCAGACTACTGAATTGTGGTTGTGTAAATACAATTACATCAGCATGTATGTATGCGGTCGATTTTTATTCTTTCCCTAACGTAGTCCTCCACTTATTCCATTCTGTCTGACCACTTATGAACTTAACTGAACTCAAGAAAAAACCCATTGGCGAACTCATTAAAATTGCGGAGTTTATGGGCCTTGAAGGCATGGCACGTAACCGTAAACAAGATATTATTTTTGCCATTTTAAAGCGCCATGCCATGAATGGCGAAGAAATCTTTGGTGATGGTGTTCTCGAAATTCTTTCTGATGGTTTTGGCTTCCTACGCTCTGCGGCTGGTTCATATTTAGCTGGACCAGATGACATCTATGTCAGTCCATCACAGATTCGCCGTTTTAACTTACGTACGGGTGACACCATTACAGGTACAATTCGTCCACCTAAAGAAGGTGAGCGTTATTTTGCCCTATTAAAAGTTAACCAAATTAACTACGACACCCCAGAAAACTCACGTAATAAAATTTTATTTGAAAACTTAACCCCACTCTTCCCGACAGAACAGCTAGTTATGGAACTCGGGAATGGTACAACTGAAGATTTAACAGCACGTGTTGTTGATCTTGTTGCACCGATTGGTAAAGGTCAACGTTCAATCATTGTTGCACCGCCGAAAGCGGGTAAAACAATGTTATTGCAAAATATCGCGCAATCCATTGTCCGCAACAACCCAGAAGTATTCCTGATCGTCCTTCTTATTGACGAACGTCCGGAAGAAGTAACCGAGATGGAACGTACTGTTCGTGGTGAAGTTGTTGCATCAACATTCGATGAAGCACCTGCCCGCCATGTTCAAGTGGCTGAAATGGTCATTGAAAAGGCTAAACGTCTTGTTGAGCACAAAAAAGATGTCGTGATTCTTCTGGATTCGATTACCCGTCTTGCGCGTGCTTACAACACTGTCATTCCTTCATCAGGTAAAGTATTGACAGGTGGTGTGGATGCGCATGCTTTAGAACGTCCAAAACGTTTCTTCGGTGCAGCACGTAATATTGAAGAAGGTGGCTCACTCACCATTATCTCAACTGCTTTGATTGAAACAGGCAGTAAGATGGATGACGTGATCTACGAGGAATTCAAAGGTACAGGTAACCAAGAGATTACTCTTGATCGTCGTATCGCCGAGAAACGTGTATTCCCAGCAATGAATATCAAGAAATCGGGTACTCGCCGCGAAGAACGCCTCATGAGCGAAGAAAATCTACGTAAAGTCTGGATTCTTCGTAAGCTTCTTCATCCAATGGATGAGCTTGCAGCAATGGAGTTCTTATTAGATCGTATGAAAGAAACCAAGACCAACGATGATTTCTTTGATCAAATGAAAAGAAAAGCATCGACCTAAAGTCAGATAAAAAAGCTACCTTAATGGTAGCTTTTTTTATTTGGTTGACATACTTACATAATATTTACATTTTTTTAAAAAAGTTACCAAAAACACTATTTCATTGATTTATTTATATATTTATAAAATAACTCATTTAATTTCCGCAACTTACCGATTTAGATTTTATAATCTATAGTTATTTTCTATCAAAAAACAGCCGAATTTTGCCCATTTTTGTCGTTTTGTTGGACAGAACAGTAGTAATTCACGAATTGCTTTGATACGATAGCGTCAGACCAGTTAGGCTGCTCCCTGCGTTGTTACCTAAAGCGTTTAGGAATAATAAAAGCACAAACAGACTAACTTAAGGTTTTTTTTAATCTCACAATTTTATGAGAGTGATGCCATGTTATTCAAAAAATTCGCTGTTGTTGCTGCTATTGCTACTACTTTAGCTTTCGTTGGTTGCTCTAAGAAAGAAGCTCCAGCTGCTGACGCTAACGCTGCTGCTTCTGAAGCTGTAGCTGCTGCTTCTGAAGCGACTGTTGCTGCTTCTGAAGCTACTACTGCTGCTGTTGAAGCTACTGCTGCTTCTGAAGCTGCTCCAGTTGCTGCTGCTTCTGAAGTTGCTGCTCCAGCTTCTGCTGCACAATAATCTAGTTTTTAGATTATCGAAAAAAGAGAACCTTACGGTTCTCTTTTTTTATGCCTTAAATATTTAGAGTTCAATCAAAATAAAATATAAAAAAAGCAGATCAATCGATCTGCTCATTTCCAACACGCTGTCTAAATTTCTGACCCGCTCGGAACGTTACCACGCGACGGGCAGAAATCGGAATTTCTTCACCAGTCTTAGGATTACGTCCCGGACGTTCACGTTTGTCACGCAACTCAAAATTACCGAACCCAGAAAGTTTGACTTGCTCACCCGCAATCAGTGCTTGGCTGATTTCGTCAAAAAACAACTCGACCATTTGTTTTGCTTCGCGGCGATTTAAGCTAGTAAGCTCACTTAAATGGTCCGCCATATCTGCTTTTGTTAATGCTGTCATGAGGCCCTCAATGTCGCTTGGTAAGTGTCTTCCAACACTTGAATAATGTTATCCATACCAGATTTAATTTCAGCATCTTCAAGCGTACGAGTTGGATGTTGCCATAACACTGCAAAAGCGAGAGAGCGTTTGCCTTGTTCAACTCCTTGCCCCGTATACACATCGAACAACCATGTCGAGTCGAGTAACTCTCCACCAGTTTGCTCAATTAACCGCTGAATATCTCTTACCTCAATATTATCAGAGATTAAAAGCGCAATATCACGTCTAACTGATGGAAAACGTGATAATTCTGTAAAATTAGATACATAAGATTGCAAAACAGCCTGCTGATCCAGCTCTGCAACCCAAGTTATGCCCAAATCTAGTTCATTTTCCAAAGATGGATGTAAACGACCGAGATAACCGATCGATTGTCCATCTACCAAAATTTCCGCAGATTGACCTGGATGTAACCATGCACGTTCAGTACGGACAAATTCAACCCCAATACGACCTGCTGCCAGAATCTCTTCAACCTCACCTTTAAAGTCAAAGAAATCCATAGCCTGAGGTTTTGCATGCCAAGATTCAGGTGTACGTGAACCCACAGCAATCAACGCCAGCGTTGGGATTTGCTTAAGGTCATGAATACTTTGTGCATTCTGATAATCAAAACGTAAACCGAGTTCAAAGAAACGTACACGTTGCTGTTGACGGTTTAAGTTGTACTGTATACAAGGAATCAAGCTTGATAACAAGGTACTACGCATCGCAGCCAAGTCACTTGAAATTGGATTCGCCAACATCAATGGCTGTACTGCTGGATTCAACTGCTTTTCAAGTTTTGCATCAGCAAAGCTAAAGCTGATGGCTTCTTGATAACCTAATGTTGCAATCGTTTGACGTAATTGTGCAACCTCAAAGCGGTCTTGATATTTTTCTAATTTCACATCAATTTTTGGCAAACTGATTTGAATATTGTCATAACCGTCGATACGTACAACTTCTTCAATCAAATCTTGATAAATCGCCATATCATAACGATGCGAAGGAGGAACAACACTCCACTCGCCTTCAGCGATTGCGGTAACCATACAACCAAGGCGTGTTAATGCATCAGCAATAAAATCACTCGCTACTTGATATCCAAGTAACTGATCAACTTGCGCCTGTTTCAATACAATCGCTTCACGTTTTGGCAATAAAGTCGTTTGTTCAGCCACTGTGATTGGGCCAAACTCACCACCAGCAAATGCTTGAATCAATTCAGAAGCACGATGCATTGCGATCATTGGCAATTCAAAATCGACGCCACGTTCATAACGTTGAGATGAATCCGTATGCAAGCCAAAACGGCGCGCACGACCAGCAATGGCTAAAGGCGCAAAGAATGCACTTTCAAGGAAAATATCTTGCGTATCATCGGTGACAGATGATGCCAAACCACCCATGATACCTGCGATGGCTAATGCTTTTTGATCATCAGCAATGACCATCATGTCATCTTGCAGCTCAACTTCCTGATCATTAAGCAACACTAATTTTTCTTTAGGTTGCGCTTGACGAACGTGAATTGAACCTTCGATTTTCGCCAAATCAAAAGCATGCATCGGTTGGCCAAGCTCAAGTAATACGTAGTTAGTAATATCAACCAGAATGCTATGCGTACGGATACCTGAACGTGCTAATGCTTGCTCCATCCAGTCTGGTGTTGCTGCTTTAACATTTACATTTTTAACAATACGACCCAAGTAACGTGGCGTACCTTCAGTCGTGATGGTCACTGCTTTTTCATCAGCGATGGTTGCAGGAACAGACTGAATCTCAGGCTCATTCATCGTTAACCGATTGATCACTGCAATTTCACGTGCAATACCACGGATACTAAAACAGTCACCGCGGTTTGGGGTAATACTGATATCAATCACGTTGTCATCAAGTTTTAAATATTCACGGATATTGATCCCAACTGGCGCATCAGCGGGTAATTCCAATAAACCGTCAATCTTGTCTTCTAAATCAATTTCAGAAGCACCGCATAACATGCCATGTGATTCAACACCACGCAGTTTGCCTTTTTTAATTTTAAAGTCACCAGGTAATACCGCACCCACTGTTGCAACAGGCGCTTTCATACCCACACGTACATTTGGTGCACCACAAACGATTTGTAATGGCTCACCCGAACCAATATTCACCGTGGTCACACGTAAACGATCCGCATCTGGATGCTGTTCAACGGTGAGTACTTCACCCACAACCACACCTGTAAATGGTTTTGCCACAGGCGCCAAATCATCAACTTCCAAACCGAGCATGGTTAATTGATCAGACAATGTATCGCTATCAATGGCTGGGTTCACCCACGTGCGTAACCAATTTTCACTAATTTTCATTTTGTTAAAAACCTATAAATCTACTTTTGATCCCCTCTCCTTTTAGGAGAGGTTAGGGAGAGGTCCAAATCTGTTTAGGCAAACTGGCGTAAGAAACGCACATCATTTTGATAGAACATACGCAAATCATTGATGCCATAACGCAACATTGCAAAACGCTCTACCCCTAAACCAAAAGCAAAGCCTTTGTATTTATCAGGATCAATACCTGCAGCACGAAGTACATTTGGATGCACCATGCCACAACCTAAAACCTCTAACCAACGACCACGTTCATCCATGATATCCACTTCGGCACTTGGCTCTGTGAATGGGAAGTAAGACGGACGGAAACGTACTTTCAAATCTTTTTCAAAGAATTCATTGAGCAAGTTAATCAATAACCCTTTTAACTCGGCAAAGCTGGTGTTCTCCGCCACATATAAACCTTCGATCTGATGGAACATCGGTGAATGCGTTTGATCCGAGTCACAACGATAAACACGACCTGGGCACACAATACGAATTGGTGGCTGGCTGGTTTCCATAGTACGGATTTGAACACCCGAAGTATGCGTACGCAATAAGTGTGTCGCATCAAAATAGAAGGTATCGTGCATGGCACGCGCTGGGTGATGTCCCGGAATATTTAAGGCTTCGAAGTTGTGATAGTCATCTTCAACCTCAGGACCATGCGCAACCTGAAAACCCGCCTTGGTAAAAAATTGGCAAATACGTTCTTGTACTTGAGTAACAGGATGAATACTTCCCATGCGCTGACCGCGACCTGGCAAAGTAATATCAATGGTTTCACTTGCCAGTTTCTTCGCAAGTTCAGCTTGTTGTAATGACTGTTGACGCTCGGTCAAAGCTGCATTGATTGCTTCACGAACAGCATGGATGGCAGCACCTTGTACTTTTCGTTCTTCAGGATCCATTTTTCCAAGTGCTTTCGACTGCTCTGCAAGCTGGCTTTTTTTCCCTGTAAATTGCACACGTACTTGATCGAGTGCAGCAAGGTCTTGAGCCGCTGCAATGGCAGCAAGCGCTTCAGTGGTCAGGGCTTCCAGTGACATAGTAACTCTCAAAGCAACAAAATATAGAAATATAAGAAAACGCTATAGTTTATCAGCTTTTTACCCATTTTATGAAGCGAAACCAAGCTTTAAATCATCTAGTTTTTCTGCATAAACTTGGGAGTAAAACAATAGAAGAATGAAAGAGATCCATTAATTTTTTGAAAAAAATGATCAATAATTGAATAAAATGGATAAGATACCGATATCGTCAATGAGAAATAACAACGATGGCGCTTGATCAAATCTGGAAACAGCAGCTTACCCTTGTCACCTATGGCAATGAATACCTTGCGGGAAATCTTAATTTTAGTCGCTGGATCGAACATCCAGTTTTTGATCAGAATCGTCTGATCTTCAGAGATTTACTTTCTCAGCATCTACTGGCTCAACATTTCCAGATTTGGCTTGAAGGTTTAAAAAAACAAGGCGTAAAAAAACTGAGCCTGCATTTATCCAACGTACTCAATGATGAGCAGAATCCGAATGCCAATGTTGAGCTGCTTCCCTTTGCACATTTTATCGTAAGCCATCAAGCCAACAAAAAAACGGCTTGGATCTGTGGACACGAGCTTGCCGAATGGGACAATAGCGATAGTGAATTTCAAGCGCCCGTTTCTCAGCAATCGGTTCTACGTCAAGAAGATCTTTGGCGTTACGAATTAAATGATAAATTTGCCAAGAAAATCGATGCCGATCTAAAAAAAGTGAATTGGAATGAAGTTGCTATTTTTCTGGAAAGAGAACTGTTTGACAGCAAATATGCGGACAACTTTATAGAACCTGAACAGCAGGATTTTCCTTTCTACGGTTATGAAATCGATCCTGACGACCTTTCAAATCGGCAACTGGCTTTAATCCCAACCGACTATCCAGCTGACTGTGCACACCGCTTATTACATCGCACCCAAGCATTAGTGAATCATTTAGAACAGCAAAAGAAGCACCCTTACACTGCGACCGGCGAATTGCTCAGTCCTGAAGAGCAAATTAACCTGCGTAACTTTTTGCAAAAAGCAGATGACCTATTTGCCAAGCTGATCGTGAAAACCGCCAATCATTACCAAACGGCGCAACTAACGGCAGAGGAACCAGAAATCATTGATCGAACCATGGAAATTCCACAACAACGTAACCCAACCCAACAGCACCACAAAGTTGGCGCTTCAGGTGTGATTAAATTAATTCTCCTCACCATTATCATCTGTGTTTGTGCGTATTATTTTGGTTTATAACAACGGGCTAAATAAAAAAACCTAGATCACTTCATCTAGGTTTTTTGTTTAATTTAAAAAGTAGGTCTGATTTTGATAATGATTTTATGACCGCCATCATGCTGATTGACAATGTGATGGATATTTTCAATTTCACCCTCCACTTCCGCATCGGGGCCATAAAAGATCCGAATGGTTTCGCCCTTTCTTGGCAAGATACTTAATTCTGTTTCAATCGCGCCTTGTTCTAAACCTTCTACACTCACTCGCATATTTTTATCCCAATCTTGTTTTCTTTACTGTAAAAAGATTCAGGGAGAAAAGTCTATTGCAACATGTTTCGGTTATGTAATCTCCAATTAAATCAAAAGATTGGTTTATTCATCATAATCCAGTTTATCTTCATCCACATTGATAAAATCTGGTTCAGGCGTTTGTTCAAATTGCACAGCAAGAATATCGCCATGTCCCAATAAACTTGCTTTGGCAACACGATGCATACCATCCATCACCCGACCTTCAGCACACAAAATAATGGGATAACTCAGATCAGCAGCTTCAACCAATTGAAAATGTTCAATGATTTGCTGTGTCGTCGGAGATTGATTTGGGAACCAATAAGCTTCGTTGAGTTCTCGAATATCAGCAAGTGCCACTTTCTTAATCACAAAAGTTTTGGTTAGCTCAACCAGATGATGTACATCCCAGATGTGAGTATTTTGACCCACTTGTCTAAAGTGATATTGTCTGCGCACGTTTTAATCCATAGATAATTTCAGCTATGATTATCAACTTAACTTCTCATCAATAATAGTATTTATAAAACCATGACCGAGAATTACTGGAAGTTTATATTAGGTTTACAACATAATGCTCAGCGCTATTTTGACCATAAAATTGCTGAATATAAGATCGAACATAAATGGTGCGATATAACTCATGACCTATTTCTGGTACGTGATTTAGAAACCAATGAATTACTCTATGATTCCATTTCACACTTAATTGCCGATCTCAGAGATCAACAAATTCAACGTTGCCAGCTCATTCCCTCAGACCTACTCTTTCCTGAGTTTACCCAGCATTTTAAACAATTTGTTTTTGATACAAGCAATTATCCTGTAGCCGTCTTCTTGGGAAGAGATCAAAATTTTGCTTTAGTTAAAGTACATGCAGAAAAAGTAAAGAAGTTCTCGACGTCTACAGATCCTCGTGAATTTCATGGTTTTGCATCCTCTCAAAGCTATAATAAATATCTATTGTTTACTCTCATCAGATTAGATCAAAAACAACTCCAGATTGTTGATGCGTTCAACAAAAATCTGAATTGGAAAAACTTACATGAGGATTTTCAAAGTAGATTTTTAGATAGCCCATTTAATTTTAAACAAGATAAAAGTCTACTATTAACCAATAACTTATTTTTAAAAAATGAAATAAGCGATTATCCTCTTCTTGATGAACCGAGTCCTGAATTCAATCTGGCATTTTCTTGGATAAATAGACTCTGTAATTTACAAGAGCAAATCAAAACTGAAGTCGCAATGACACTAGATTCTAGATCACCTTATTCAAGTATCATTGACCAAGAATTTTCAGCAATAAGCCTTTTCCAAGAGGACCTAAACAACGCATTAATCAACCTAGTTTCACATAGTGCAAATAGCTATGAGAAAGCATATGTGAATGAAGATTTTTCCTATATTCCACCACACGCACTACAACATACATCCCAGATTAATAGTGAAACGAATAATGAACTAAACAGTGATAGCTCTACAGAAGAAAAACCAACATCTGTTACGGCCTCGACACTTTATCTTATCTTCTTTTTAGCGGTTGTCATTGGGCTACTCTACGGGGTGTTCTGGTTGGTTAACCATTATGAATTTGCCAAATTTATGGTGATAACCGCTGGCGTTATTATTTTCTTGATGATGTGGTCTAAAAAGTAAAAGTGAATGTTCTAAAAATAAAAAAGACCGCTAAAAAGCGGCCTTCTTTGAATCTCTAAGCTTATGCAGCTAATGCGCCTTTAGCTTTTTCAGCTAAAGCAGCAAATGCAATTGCATCATGCATAGCGATGTCAGCTAATACGCGACGGTCGATGATCACTTGAGCTTTTTTCAAGCCATCGATCATACGGCTGTATGATAAACCGTTTTGACGAGCACCAGCATTGATACGCGCAATCCATAAAGCACGGAATTGACGTTTCTTTTGACGGCGGTCACGGTATGCGTATTGACCAGCTTTGATTACCGCTTGGAACGCTACGCGATAAACGCGTGAACGAGCACCATAGTAACCTTTAGCGCGAGCAAGAATTTTTTTGTGACGACGATGAGCCACTACACCACGTTTTACACGAGCCATTTATAATCTCCTTAGATGTATGGGCACATAGCACGAACTGATGCAACGTCACTTACGTGAACCATTACACAACCGCGCAATTGACGGATACGCTTAGCAGATTTTTTGGTCAAAATGTGGCGCTTGAATGCTTGTTTGCGCTTGAAACCGTTTGCAGTCGCTTTAAAGCGTTTAGCTGCACCACGGCGAGTTTTTAACTTAGCCATAGTAACCTCTTTTGGGCACCTGTTCGGCACGTTTGCACTATTGCAAATCGACCTGCAGGTAAGGAAGGCAGTATGATATAGCATCTATCGCTAAAACAAAAGCAAAATGCTCATTTTTTGATAGAAATAGACGTGTTTTCCCCAAACGTTATTTTCCATAATTAATTCTCAAATTATGAGAAACATACACAAAATCAGCGCCTATAATAGAGTCAAATTCTTAAATACCCATCCATATGAATATACAGAATGATGCTTTTGCTGCCTTGCGGTATCGGGATTTCTCTATCGTGACCGTTAATCAGTTCTGCTTAACACTGGCAATCCTGATTCAGGAAATTATCGTTGCCTATTCACTGTATCAAATTACCCGTGATCCACTCACACTCGGCTTTATTGGACTGGCAGAGGCGATACCTTTTATTACCTTGTCTTTGTGGGGTGGCTATTTTGCAGATAAGCTGAATAAACAAAGCATCATGAAAGTCTGTTTATTCTTTTCTATTCCATTACCTTTAGTGCTTTGGGGGTTATTCCATTTACATGGTTTAGAAAAAATTGGCATAACAACACTCTCTTGGGGCATTTATGCAGTCATTTTTGCCTTAGGTACGATTCGAGGCTTTTACAATCCTTCCGCAACATCGCTCAAGCCTTTTTTGATTCCACGTGAACTGTATGCCAATGGCGCAACATGGACCACGATTGGCTGGCAAAGTGGTGTCATCATTGGCCCCATGCTCGGTGGTTTTATGCTGGCGTTTTTGGGGCGTGAAACCAGTCTCTTTGCAGTATCTGCATTACTGGCCGTTTGCTTCGTTTTGATTAACTGTCTAGAGAAGCGAACTTTTCCGAAAATGGAAACCGAAAATGTACTGCAAAGCTTAACCGATGGCTTCCGCTTTATCTGGAAAACCAAGATTGTGTTATGGGCGATTTCACTCGATCTGGTTTCTGTACTGTTTGGTGGTGTAATTGCACTATTGCCGATTTTTGCAGAGGAAATCTTAAAAGTCGGTCCCGAAGGCTTAGGCTATCTACGTGCTGCCCCTTCAATCGGTGCACTGATCACTATGATTGTCCTAACCAAGTTCCCACCAATGCATCATGCTTGGCGTAATATGCTGTTGGCTGTGGCAGGTTTTGGTATTTTCACTATTCTGTTCGCCTTCTCAAACCATATGTGGCTTTCTCTGTTTGCCCTCGCAATGACAGGTGCCTGTGACAGTGTTTCGGTTGTCGTCCGTCAAACTGTGCTGCAAATTTTCCCACCTGAAAATATGCGTGGCCGAGTGGCTGCGGTAAATGGAATGTTCGTGTCTTCAAGTAATGAATTGGGCGCATTTGAATCAGGTCTGGCAGCCAAATATCTCGGTACCATCACAGCCACCATTTTCGGAGGTTGTATGACCCTTGCCGTAGTGAGTTATTGCTGGTTTAAAACCAGTGACTTATTCAAGGTCGATATTACCAAAGGTTCAGATCAATAGATCTGAGAGGAAGGACAAATCCTTCCTCTTTATTTTTAAAAGATACCGAGATATAAAGCATATAAGGTTAAATAACGCCCACCTTTGGCGATTGTGACAATCACTAAAAATCGCCAAAAGTTCTCCTTCATCAAGCCTGCAATCAGGGTAATCGGATCACCAATCACGGGTGTCCAACTCAATAGCAGTGAATAAAAGCCATATTTATGATAAATCTGCTGGGCTTGTTGTAAGCGTTGCTCAGTAACAGGAAACCATTTTTTATCTTTAAAATGTTCAATTTTTAGGCCGAGCCACCAGTTCACACAGGAACCCAAAACATTACCAATCGTCGCAACCAAAATTAGATAAAAAGGATTGGATAAACCCTGTACCAGCAAGGTCATTAATACCGCTTCAGATTGTAAAGGTAATAACGTCGCTGCGCCAAAAGCCGAGAGAAATAATAAAAAATAAGACATCAATTTAAAGGGATCACTCAATATCGATCAAAGTATATCAACCTACAGCAATATAACTTGAAATTATTGAGTCCGTGCCAGTTTTTCCCAAGCAGCCTGTAATTGCTCATCACGGATATTCATTTGAAAAACGGTCTTAATGGTGCGTTCAAACTCATCAAAATTGGTTAACTCTTTTTTATTAGATCCACCTTTGCCATGCGTTCTTAAGACCCTGTCTTTTAATGTAATCCGCATTTGGGTATTGGCAGTAGATAACATTAAGTGCTGGGTAAATAAAGATTCCGAAGAAGTCGAAATAAACCAGTTTGCGACCTGTGCATCGGCATGTGCAATCTGTTGCTCTGGATCAATGGCATAGACATTTATCCATTCATTATGGATACAGACCTGCAACATATATTTCATTCCTGTAAGCACCTCACCACTTAAACCACTTTGTGCGACTTCCACAAACCTAAAGGATTCTAATGAGGTGGTTTGAGCCTCACCAATGCGATTCATCGACAAGATACTCGTCGGTGTCATACCACCAAAACCAGGATCATATAAAAAGAGTTGCTGATCAATACGAACCAGTGTCACTAAATGACTCATTACAGGGGTGGTTACAGGTGTACCCTGATAATACACCCGTCCCAGCACATTATAAGCATCGTACCCCAGTTCAGTTAACGCAATTCTGGTTAAGGTACTATGCTCTAAACAATACCCCCCTTGATCATTTCTTAATAACTTTTGAGCAAGTTGACCAGACGCCAATGAGACCTCTTCCCCCAAGTAAGAAGAAAAATTGCCAAAAGGAATCGCTTGCACATGAAGGCTTAATAAGGTTTTTAGATGAGCCAAAGTTGGTGAAAAAGCCTCATTAAAACCGATTTTTTCTAAATACTGTGCCGAGATTGCAGGAGTCATCATCTGTTATATATTTTAAACTTACTTGGGATAAGGATTACTCTAAGTCAAGAATAAAACAGATACAACAATTCTTATATGACGTAAAAATGCAGCTTCCCAAGAATTCTCAAAATAGAAAGTTCTTGGGAGTAAAAAGTTATTTAGGCCTTATCCCACCTTGATCGACAAGGCTTTCTGTATCGCAGGACGGGCCGTGAGACGTTCAATATAATCTTTTACGTATGGGTAATCTTCAAGCTGGATGCCCTGCCATTCATAACGCAATGCCCACGGTAAGATCGCCATATCTGCTATTGAATATTCGCCTGCCACAAACTTCTGGCCAATCAACTGTTTGTTTAAGACACCATAGAGACGTTTGGTTTCATTGACATAACGATCAATCGCGTAAGGAATGCGTTCGGCAGCAAATTTATTGAAATGATGGTTTTGTCCCAACATTGGCCCGAAACCACCCATTTGCCACATCAACCACTGCTCAACCTCAACCCGTTCCTGCTCATCAGTTGGGTAAAACAGTCCCGTTTTTCTGCCTAAATATTGCAGGATCGCACCCGACTCAAACACTGAAATCGGTTCACCTCTTGGCCCATTCTGATCAACAATTGCAGGAATTTTATTATTAGGAGAAATTCTCAGAAAGTCAGGCTGGAACTGGTCATTTTCAAGAATATTGATAGGGAAAATTTGATACTCAAGTTGCATTTCTTCTAAAGCAATTGTTATTTTATGTCCATTGGGTGTGCCCCAGTAGTATAAGTCAATCATTTATGTTGTCCTGTTGATCGTTATCTTGACTGTTGTTGCGTTATAGCACACTTCGCCTATATTGATCAGCAAATAGGCATAAAAAGATACAATAGCACCATGTTTTTAAACTAAATATCGGGAAAATTATTTGTGTTTTTGCTGAAATTCTCTGGCTTTCTCACCGACAAATTTACGCCCAGCATTTGTGCCATTAATCCACTCTTCTACAGAGAATAAATCAAACATGCCCACCTTAAATAACGTTGGGACAGCTAAGGCTAATTCTTCTTCAACAGCCCCACGCACTCCAGCATTATAAAGATTAATATTGTGTAGCATGGTCGCAACGGTACCTGTTTGTACACGACTGCCATCTTTCAGTTTAACTTGTGGTAGAACTTCTCCTTCTTGCACAACTTTTTGATTAATTTCAGAGAGTTCTTGAGTACCTTTAATTGTAGACATGAATTTTTCCAGTTTTTAAATCGTGTAATTATCAAGCAATCTTATCATAGCCTGTTTTTATTCTTAGACATTAGATTTAGCACATTTTTAACAAACCATTGCCTGATTTAGACATAAAAAAGCACCGCCTGTTGCGGTGCTTTTTTATCAAGAAAAAATTACTTTTTCTTTTTCGGACCAAGTAACATGCCCATCTGACGGCCTTCCATCTTCGGAGCTTGTTCAACAACACCAAACTCAGCAACGTCAGCTTCAATTTTTTGTAATTGAGCAAGACCAAGCTGTTGATGTGCCATCTCACGACCACGGAAACGCAAGGTAATTTTCACTTTATTCCCTTCTTCAAGGAAACGTAAAATTGCACGCAATTTTACCTGATAATCACCTACATCCGTCGCAGGACGTAACTTGATTTCTTTCACTTGCACTTGATGCTGTTTTTTCTTCGCATCTTTTTGCTTTTGTTTCAAGTCAAATAAGTGCTTGTTGTAGTCCATGATTTTACAAACAGGCGGTTCTGCATTAGCAACAATCTCAACAAGGTCAAGATTGGCTTCTTCTGCAGCACGTAATGCTTCATTTAATGAAACAACACCTTTTTGCTCCCCATCTGCAGCGACGAGGCGTACTTCTTTCGCACGGATCTCATCGTTGATTGCAGGACGGTTACTTTTAGCACCTTGTTGTTGGTTACGGTCAGGCTGTTTAATCTTTATTACTCCACAATGTACCGGCCACGTTCGGCAACGGCAGATTTCACTAAGTCAATAAATGCATCTACTGACATAGTACCTAAATTTTTTCCTGAGCGAGTACGCACATTAACTGTACCTTCTTCAACTTCTCGATCACCGAGAACTAGAAGGTAAGGAATACGCTCTAGGGTACGCTCACGAATCTTAAATCCGATTTTTTCATTTCTCAAGTCAGAAATAGCACGAAGGCCATTTTCTTTGAGTTTTGCGACCACTTGTTCACTTGCTTCTGCTTGTGAATCAGTAATGTTCATGACGCACGCTTGAATTGGTGTAAGCCAAGGTGGCATGAAACCCGCATAGTGTTCAATTAGTATACCAATAAAACGCTCAAAACTGCCAAGAATTGCACGATGAAGCATAACAGGTTGGTCACGTTCATTGTCTTCTGTAACATAAGAAGCATCTAAACGGATTGGCAAGTTGAAGTCACATTGAATCGTACCGCACTGCCAGATACGGCCTAAACAGTCTTTCAATGAAAATTCAATTTTCGGACCATAGAAGGCACCTTCACCAGGTTGCAAGTCCCATGCCAAGCCAGCATCATCAAGCGCATCTGCCAAAGATTTTTCAGCCAGATCCCAAAGTGCATCATCACCCACACGTTTTTCTGGACGTGTAGAGAGCTTCATTTGTACGTCTTCGAAACCAAAGTCTTTATAAACGTCTAAAGTCAGCTTAATGAAATCTGCAACTTCTTTACCAATTTGTTCTTTGGTACAGAAAATATGTGCGTCATCTTGAGTAAAGCCACGAACACGCATAATACCGTGTAAAGAACCTGATGGCTCGTTACGGTGACAAGAACCAAACTCAGCTAAACGGATTGGTAAGTCACGGTAAGATTTCAAACCTTGGTTAAAGACCTGTACGTGACATGGGCAGTTCATCGGCTTCACTGCATAGTTACGACTTTCAGAATGGGTCGTAAACATGTTTTCAGCATAGTTTGCCGCATGACCAGACTTTTCCCAAAGCGTAAAGTCTACGATTTGTGGTGTCTTGATTTCCTGATAACCATTCTCTTGCTGAACTTTACGCATGTATTGTTCAAGCACTTGATAAATCGTCCAGCCGTTCGGATGCCAGAACACCATACCTGGTGCTTCTTCTTGCATGTGGAACAAGTCTAGCGCTTTACCAATTTTACGGTGATCACGCTTTTCAGCTTCTTCAATACGTTTGATATAAGCCGCTAACTGTTTTTTGTCAGCCCAAGCTGTACCATAAATACGTTGTAATTGTTCATTTTTTGCATCACCACGCCAGTATGCACCAGAGATTTTAGTGAGCTTGAATGATTTTAAGAATTTAGTATTAGGTACGTGTGGACCGCGACACATATCTAAATAATCTTGATGGTAGTACAAGCCCATTTGTGTTTCATTCGGCATGTCTGCAATCAAGCGTAACTTGTATTCTTCGCCACGTGCTGTGAATTCTGCAATCACATCTTCACGAGGTGTCATCTTTTTGATGACATCATAATCCTGATCGATGAGCTTTTTCATGCGCTCTTCGATCGCAGCCATATCGTCCAGCGTAAACGGACGTGGCATCCAGATGTCGTAGTAGAAACCTTCTTCGATCACAGGACCGATCACCATTTTCGCTTCCGGGAACAATTGCTTAACCGCATGTCCTACCAAGTGCGCACATGAGTGACGAATGATTTCTAAACCTTCTTCATCTTTCGGGGTAATAATCTGAACTGTCGCATCTTCTGTGATTAAATCACAAGCATCCACCAAGCGATCATTGATACGGCCAGCAACTGTATTTTTTGCAAGACCCGGACCAATGCTTTGAGCAAGTTCCATCACGGAAATTGGCTGATCAAACTGTTTCTGATCACCATTTGGTAAAGTAATGATTGGCATATAAAAAATCCTTAAGGAGTGATGCCCTATACGAAGGAGCATATCACCGCGAGATTATGTATTGAGGCGAGGCCTCAAAAGATAAAAAACGGCGGATAAAAAAGTATCCAAGATTTTACACGGGTTTAGCTGTGGATGAAACCTCTGAACCAGAAAAACCCGATATCTCTTACGATTCACCTCCGACTAAAGCCTAAATGATTTAGACTCGACGACAGAATAGTTTAGTAATGAATGAAAAGAACAGAAATGGAGCAATACACATGGTGAGTGCATACGACGAATTACCAAGAACACCCGCAAATTTTGTTGCCTTGTCCCCGCTACGTTATTTAGAGCGTGCCGCTTATATTTACCCCCATCAAGCCGCAATTATCCATGGCGAACGTCAAATCACATGGCAACAAACCTATCAACGCTGCCGTCAGTTCGCTCATCAACTGACAAACCTGGGTATTCAAAAAAACGATACCGTTTCAGTATTACTTCCTAATATTCCAGCCATGATCGAAGCACATTTTGCAGTCCCGATGGCAGGTGCGGTACTCAACACCTTAAATACGCGTCTCGATGCCAAAACCATTGCTTTTATGCTGGAACATGCTGAATCCAAAGTGCTACTGGTTGATCCCGAATTCCGTGAGGTCGCAGTAGAAGCACTCAAACTAGTACCTCAAGAGATCGTGGTCATTGACGTATTTGATTCCGAGTTTGAAGGTGAACAGATTGCCATTGGGCAATATGAATATGAGTCATGGATTGCTCAAGGCCATCCTGAGTTTGAATGGTTACTCCCACAAGATGAATGGGATGCGATTAGTCTTAACTATACTTCTGGTACGACCGGCAATCCTAAAGGCGTGATCTATCACCACCGTGGTGCTTATCTCAATGCAGCCAGTAATATTCTGGCATGCGGAATGAAACCACGGGCGGTTTATCTCTGGACACTTCCTCTATTCCATTGCAATGGCTGGTGTTTTGCATGGTCTATTGCGGCCAGTGGCGGTACCAATATTTGCTTGCGTCGCGTCGATCCTAAACTGGTTTTTAAATATATTGCAGAATATAAGGTTGATTACTTCTGTGGCGCACCGATTGTGTTATCTATGTTGATTAATGCCCCAACGGAACAGCGAACTTCATTTGATCATCATGTCGAAGTGATGGTTGCGGGTGCTGCCCCACCAGTTGCGATTATTGAAGGTATGCATCATATCGGCATCAATGTAAATCACGTTTATGGCCTGACTGAAACCTATGGTCCCTCTGCCCTATGTGCCTCACAAGCAGGCTGGAGTGATTTATCCATTCAGGAACAAGCACAACTGCATTCACGGCAAGGCGTACCTTATCCCTTACAGGACAGTATGCGGGTACTTGATCCAGAAACCATGCAACCTGTACCCAATGATGGACAAACCATGGGCGAGATCATGTTCCGTGGCAACATTGTCATGAAAGGTTATTTAAAAAATCCCGAAGCGACTCAGGAAGCATTTAAAGGTGGCTGGTTCCATACAGGCGATTTGGCGGTCAGCCATCCCGACGGCTATGCCAAGATTACAGATCGTTCAAAAGATATTATTATTTCAGGAGGCGAAAATATTTCATCCTTAGAAGTTGAAGATGTGCTGTATCGTCATCCTGCTGTACTGACTGCCGCGGTTGTGGCGAAACCAGATCAACGCTGGCAAGAAGTTCCTTGTGCATTTATTGAACTTAAACAAGGAGCAACTGCCTCACCAGAAGAGATCATTGCGCATTGTCAGCAAGAACTAGCGCGTTTTAAAGTCCCCAAAGATGTGGTGATCGCAGAGATTCCAAAAACCTCGACAGGAAAATTACAGAAATTTATTTTAAGAGAATGGGCAAAACAAAGAGCAAACGGCGAGTTCGGAAATTAATACAAGAGATAAAAAAGAAGTTTCCTCGGAAACTTCTTTTTTTATTTTTAAGCCTTACTGCTCAGATAACAGTGCGACCTGCTGAACATAATTGACGAACTTACGTTTCGAAGCTTCCAGCTCTTCCTCACTCACTTGCTGCTTCATATCACGATGAATACGCAATACATGCTGACGCAAAGTATGGCGTTCAGAAGCGTTAAATACTTTACTAAACTCATTAATGATTGGGTCGCCTTGATCAATCATACGATCCACCCAACGCATCAACTGCATTTGTTTTTTAGCGCCTTGTTGCGGCGTTAGATAAGATAAAATCGTGCTCTCATCTTCATTACGCAATAACTTACCAACGCGTTGGAACTGACGACGACGCGCTTCAAATGAGCTAATTCTCTGCACTTCTAGCAAAGCATCAATTAAGCGCTCATCGACAGGAAGTTTTTGAATCTGCTTTGGATTGAGTTGAGCTAACTGCTCACCCAAAGCGGCCATGCGCTGGACTGCTTTTTTTTGCTCAGTTCGACTCGCACGCCCTTCTAATGACTCAAAATCTTCATCTGTATAACGTTGGGGACCACGTGCCACTATTACTCTGCCTCGTAAAATTTTGCTGCGAACAGCGTTTGAATTTCTTCCAGTGCCTTTTCTTCATCAGCACCATCAATCACCAGTCTTAATGTAGTGCCTTTACCTGCACCCAACATCAACAATGACATAATATTTTTTGCATCAACTAACTTATCGCCCTTACCAATCTGGATAGAAGAACGAAATTTTGTCGTCACTTCAATCAGTTTACCAGATGCGCGAGCGTGTAAGCCGAGTTTATTAATTACATCAATTGTTGTGTCTATCATGACCAGTGCTTCATTTCTCTATGTAAGATTTGGACAGCCCATTTTGCCTCAAGGGCCTGTTTGAGTCTATCCACGATATAAACCGAACGATGCTGCCCGCCCGTACATCCCACAGAAATGGTCATGTAATGGCGATGTCCTTCGGCAAAAGCAGGTAACCACTTATTTAGAAAGCCATAAATATCTTCAAACATTTCATTGGTTTGTTGACTGCCTTCCAAAAAGCGGCGCACAGGTTCATCTAAACCTGAAAAACGACGCAATTCTAAGTCCCAATGTGGATTTGGTAAATGCCGTACGTCAAATACATAATCCGCATCGAGTGGAATACCGTGCTTATAGCCAAAAGACTGTAAAATTACAATTAAGTTATCCGACTGTCCCAGTTTAGACAATAGGATATGTTTTAAATCATGGACACTTTTATCCGTGGTATCAATATGCACTGTGGAACGGAACTGGATCGGGATGAGCAGTTGTTTCTCTTCCTGAATACATTGCAACAGGCTATTGAAGCGACTGGCCAACGGATGTGGACGACGTGATGCACTAAAACGTGCAATCAAATCCTGATCCTGCGTGGTCAGATAAATAATATCAACCGAACCATGTCGTTGTAATTGCTCAAACACATGATCAAACTCTTGCATATCAGCACGGGTACTACGGATGTCTACACCCAGTGCCAACTGTTCAAGATTATTCTCGTGATCCAGTTTTGCCACAATTTCAGGCAATAATGCCAAAGGTAAGTTATCTATACAATAATAGCCCAAGTCTTCAAGCACTTGTAATGCAGATGATTTGCCTGAGCCTGATTGTCCTGTCACGATAAGAATACGCTTCATGGCATTTTGCCCTTCATTTTTTATGTTTTAAAATCAATTTGTAGGTTATCAATCAAACGGGTTGCACCCAGTTTTGCAGCAACAAAAAGAACAAGATTCTGATCAAATTGCGCAATCGGTTGCAGGTTGGTCTGACGAGCTTCCACATAATCCACAACAAAACCAGCTTGTGTCAATTGAGCAGAGATATTTGCTAACACTTGGTTAAGCGCCTGCCCTTCATGCAACTGCTGTTCAGCCTGTTTGAGCGATTGATAAATAGTTGGTGCAATTGCCCGTTGCTCTTCGGTTAAATAACCATTACGAGAACTTAACGCCAAACCATCTTCAGCCCGTACAATCGGCACGCCAATCACTTCGAGTGGCATATTCAAGTCTTGGACTAACTGGCGAATCACTGCCAATTGCTGGTAGTCCTTTTGACCAAAGAATGCGAAATCAGGCTGTACAATATTGAACAGCTTGGTCACTACAACTGCGACACCGTCGAAATGACCCGGACGTGATTTTCCACATAGGTCATCGGTAATCTCGCCCACACTGATATTGGTCAGACGTGGCTGAGTGCCATACATTTGCTCAACCGTTGGCGCAAAAATAATGTCGCAATCCGCATCTGCCAATAAACGGCTATCTTGTTCCAGCGTACGTGGATAACTTTCGAAATCTTCGCCAGCACCAAACTGGATGGGATTCACGAAAATACTCACCACCACCACATCACAGATTTTTTTGGCAGCACGCACCAAAGTCAAATGACCTTCATGCAGATTGCCCATGGTCGGTACAAAACCAATCAGTTTTTTTGAACTACGTGCAGGAGAAAGTGACGCAGTTAAGCCTTGTATCGTTGTTTCAGTTTTCATGAATTAAAGCTCAACCTGAAAAGTATGTTCTTTGGCTGGGAAAGACTGATCCTGAACGGCAGCATGATACGATTTAAACGCATCTACGATTGCAGTTTCACCCGCTTGCTCTTTCATGAAGTTACGTACGAAACGAGCAACACGACCAAAGGTCAGGCCAAGCATGTCCTGAACGACCAACACCTGACCATCCGTTTCATTACCCGCACCAATCCCGATCACTGGTGTATTCGGAAACAATTCTGCAATTTCTTTACCCAACTGTGCAGGAACACATTCAAGTAATAACACCGCTGCACCAGCATCAACCACGGCCTGACAATCTGCAATCAACTGATCCGCTGCTTCGCGTGTTTTTGCTTGCAACTTATAGCCACCTAATACATGTACAGATTGTGGCGTTAAGCCTAAATGTACACACACAGGAATACCATTACGAGTCAATACAGTAACCAGTTCGCTAAGCCAGGCACCACCTTCGATCTTGACCATTTGTGCGCCAGCTTGCATGACAGTTCTTGCATTTTTCAAACCATCTTCAAGCGTTGCATAGCTCATAAATGGCAGATCCGTCATAATGAGGGCATGTGCATTACCACGACGTACAGCAGCAGTATGGTAAGCCATGTCTTCCACAGTAACAGGAAGTGTAGAATCTCTGCCTTGAATCGCCATTCCAAGAGAGTCACCGATTAAAATCGTATCAATTTCAGCCAACTCCATCCCTTTAGCCATACTTGCATCGTAACAAGTAAGACATGAGAACTTGCGTCCTTCGGCTTTAAACTTTCTTAAGTCACTTAGACTAATCATGATGATGTCCTCTACAGGCGTTTCCAGAACGAAACAGTCTTAGACGGTTGCCCAAGACTGGTCTGCTATTACAGTCAAGTTTGCTTGCTGTACCAGTTCTAAATCTTTTAAAGAATGACCATTTAATTGTAAATGAGCATCTAAATCTAATAAGGGAATAACGACGAAATCACGCTCTAAAATACCAATATGTGGCACCGTTAAACGTTCATTCTGGATCTGTTCCTGACCATAGATCAGCAAATCCAGATCAAGCGTTCGCTCACCCCAGCGTCGTAAACGGACACGTCCTGCTTCTTGCTCAAATTGTTGTAATTGATCTAACAGAGCAAGCGGTGCAAGGTCGGTATCCAGTTGAACAACTGCATTGAGATAATTGGGCTGATCTTGTGGCCCCATCGGTGGACTTTGATAAAGTCGAGAAACCTGTACAGCGCCGAGCGTTGCCAGCTTCGCAACAGCTTCACTCAGAATCTGCTGCGAATCGCCTAAATTACTGCCAAGACCGATATAGGTACGAATCGTCATTGTGTTGGCCCAAAAACCACTTGGCTTAAGTCACGTTGTACACGTTTACGCTTAAGAATCGGATGATCCGCATGAACCTGTCCTGAATTGCCAGCCGCTTTTTCAATAAAACGACTCGCTGACTCATCAGCTCTGACACGTTCTTTTTTGCCACGACGACTTCTTGGCTCAGGTACATTGACCAAAGGCTCAATTTCAGTCGTCTTCGGCTCATCTGCTTCAACCGCCTTACGACGTGTCTTGCTGCGTTGACGATTGTACTGACGAATTGCCGCTTCTTTTTGGTCAGTGGTCATTTCCTGATAAGTTTCCCACCAAGTGCCCATGCCTTCTGTACTACTGTCGCCTGATTTTTCACGTAACAGCAAGAAGTCAAAGCCTGCACGGAAACGGGCATGCCCTGCCAAAGCCTCAATCTGTTGTGGTTTTGGATTCAGCAAACGCGTCTGCATTTCCCAAACTTCACGAATAAAGGTTTCAGCAAAACGTGGAATAATGGTACGAGTAGCCTGACGTTTCAATACATCAAGTCCAGCTTGTGCACGCGCTTCCGCGGGCACGACACCTTTATTCAAATAGTAGTCACAACGTTCTAAAAATGGTTTCCATAACAATACCGCATAGAAAAATGCAGGATTGATGGTTTTACCCACTTGAATACGCTGATCGGTATTTCGTGCGGCACGCTCAATAAAAGCGGTAATATTCGGCGGGATTTCGGCGAAAAGCTGTTTCCATACACCAAACTCTATCAACATTGGCAAGACACGCGTCAAATGCCCCATGGTGAACAGTTTTTGTGATTCATCATATAAACGATGTGGCGAAACATCACGCAATAATTGCGTCATTTCAGCACTAAAAACATCGAGAATGGATTGATCAATCTGGAAGTTTAATTTTGCAGCAAAACGCAATGCACGTAACATACGTACAGGATCTTCTTCAAAACGCTGTGCAGGTTCACCAAGAAAACGTAAAGTGCGCGTCTTGATGTCATCTACCGCATGGCAGAAATCAAGTACGATGCCTTTCCGTGGCTGGTAATACAAGGTATTGATAGAAAAATCTCGACGAGCAAAGTCTTGCTCAATCGTTCCCCAGTTATTATCACGAAGAATCATACCAGAGGCACTGGTGACTGCTTTTTTCGGCGGGGCACGGAATGTCGCAACTTCAATCAGTTCACGACCAGAATACACATGTGCTAACTCAAAACGTCGTCCGATAATTCGGCAACGTCGACCAAAAACTTCTTTCACCTGAGCTGGTGTAGCATTAGTAACCGCGTCAAAATCCTTTGGATTAAGACCTAACATCATATCTCGAACACCACCGCCCACAATATATGCTTCGTAGCCTGCTTTAGTCAGACTATCAATCACATCTAGAATTGAGGAAGGAAGTTGAGTTGTGGACAAACCACATTTTGACGCACGCAAAGTTTGCAAAAGACACTGTCTCCTACGTCAGGACGTAAATAACAATTTGTCGCTAATCATAGCTCTAACACACACAAAGGGCAATTTATTCTGTTGGAAGTTTCAACAGATCAGTCTGCCTATTCCATCACATTATTACAATTCTGAGCCTATAACATCAGCCTTGCTTTGTTTTTTTCAAACAATTTTGGCCCGATTCCCTTGATATTCATCAGCTCATCTATACTTTTAAAACCACCATTCTTTTGACGATATTCCATAATCGTCTGGGCTTTTTTCTCGCCAACACCATTCAGTGTCTGCAATTGCTGTAAATTTGCCTGATTTAAACTGATTTTATCGCCTTGAATATTTAGGGAAGATGAAACCTGTTTTATATTTTGTTGGGAAGCCGGTCGGGATAAATAATAATTATTGTTTGCCTGATTCGCCAACTGCTGGTCACGTGCTTGCTGCTGAGCTTTCCATTGTTGATAGGACTGATCAAACTGTTGGGCGTTGAGATGTGAAATACATCCCATGCACAAGATCATCAATAAAAAAAGTCTATGTTTGCTGCTCGCTAGTCGAAAAATCATGGTTCCCCTCCCCAGATTTTAATTGAATTTTGGCTTGCTCCCAGAGTTCATCCATTTCTGCCAAACTCATTTTTTGCAAGTCTTTGTGTTGTTGTTGCGCCTGTTGTTCTATATAAGCAAAGCGGCTTCTAAACTTATGAATGGTCGCCAATAGCGATGCTTCACTCGATACCCCCAGCTTTCGTCCCACATTAATTAATGAAAATAGACAATCCCCAAACTCTTCCTCGATCTCATCCGCGCTTTGATGCTTGATTGCGTGCTGCAACTCCCCTAATTCTTCGTCCAGCTTCGCATAAGCATCGTCTAGCGTTTCAAAATCGAAACCCAGTTGTGCCGCTTTTTTTTGAATTTCATGCGCTTGTACTAAAGCAGGTGCATGCTTCACCTCATCAAGACGCGATTGTACTTTACCTTGTTTTTCTTGCAGTTTGATTTGTTTCCATAACTCACTCACTTGCTCAGGCGTTAAATTTTGATATTTTTCCGCCTCAAAAACATGCGGATGACGGCGAACTAACTTTTCACTGATCGCATTCACAACATCCTGAAAATTAAATAATCCTTTTTCATCAAACATTTGCGATTGAAAAACCACTTGCAGCAATAAATCACCGAGTTCATTACGAATCTCATCGATATCACCCGAACGAATTGCATCCTCAACTTCATACGCTTCTTCAATGGCATAACGGGTTAAACTCTCAGGTGTTTGTTGTTGATCCCACGGACATTTTTTTCTTAACTCTTGCATGATTGCCAATAATTTTTCCATGATGATCTCCAAACCAGATGCAGCCTAATTGTTGCAGCTTAAACACGCTTATGCGTAATATACAGGCAGGCAAAATATCAATATAAAGCAAGGGAAAGCAATGCAAAATAGTGTTTTTATTAGCGGGGCTGCACAAGGAATTGGTGCTGAAATCGCTCGCCTCTTCTACCAACATGGTTTCAAAGTTGGAATCTACGACATCAATACCGAACAGGCTCAACATCTGGCACAACAACTGGGTGTGAATGCCAAAGCGGGTTATCTGGATGTCAGCGACTATCAGCAATGGCAAACTGCGCTACAGGAATTTACGCTTTGGGCTGGCCAACTGAATATTCTGGTTAACAATGCAGGTATTCTTTACTCGGGCGCATTCGAAAACACCGAGATTCAATCACACCATCGCATCATTGATATTAATATCAAAGGTGTACTCAATGGCTGCCATGCCGCTTTAGCACATCTACAACTGGCCCGTTTTGCCCGTGTCATTAATTTATCTTCGGCCTCTGCGATTTATGGGCAGGCTGATTTGGCTTGCTACTCTGCCAGTAAGTTTGCTGTACGAGGTTTAACTGAAGCCTTAGATGTGGAGTGGCAAAAATACAAGATTCGTGTTCTGGATGTCATGCCACTCTTTGTGCAAACCAATATGGTGAAAGACATGGATGCAGGTAGTATTCAACATATGGGCGTAAACCTCACAGCTTCAGATGTTGCTCAACAGGTTTTGCAACTGGCACAACAAAAAGATCATGCCCTGCTTGCAACCCATACGCCTGTGGGGATGAAAACTAAGCTCATGTATCAGCTCTCTCATTTGAGTCCGCAGTTTTTAAATCGAATAACCAATATATTATTATCAAGAAAAAAATAATTTTAATGCCTTTCATATTATCAAAAAATATCAGAGGCATTCTTTAAAACACCAAAATAAAAAATCTAATAAGACAATATTAAAACCCAGCTTGCCACACATATTTAAAACAAGAAAAAACCTAAAAATCACAATAAAACACCTAAAACCTTAAAAAAACATTCATATTGTCAATTATTAAGGTTTTTAATGGTAAAACTTAATCGTATTTTTTTATTATTATGCGACCCTTCTTTTCGAGGGTTTTAATAATGAAAAAATTACTAGTTTTAACTTTAGCAACAACATTTTCTTTTTCAGCTTTTGCTGCAAGTGAAAATGCAAACAAACCATTTTCAACTACTGAATTAAAAGCCATGAACTGTGCTGATCTTTCTGTTGAACAAGCAAATGCCAAACGCGAACTTGCTGAAGCAGACAAAAACATTGCAAACATCAATGCAAATGCACAAGCACCGGGTAAAGCCGTGAGTAAATGGGCTGGTCTTGCAAGTGGTGCTATTAGTGCTTTTGCTGGAAATTCAGAGAAAGCTGCTAAAGTGGGTCAAATTGCCAATAATCTTGCGGGTGAAGAAGATACTTCTGATGCGGCTAACCTGACCTTACAACAAGCAATTAAAACAAAGGCACAAACTAATATTGATAACATGACGGTTTATCAAAAAAGTAAAAAGTGCAAAATGTAATTTCCAAATTAGGCATTATTATTAAAACCCAACATAGGTTCTAATAATAAAAAATAAAACCTGCTATATTGCAGGTTTTATTTCTCAACTTAGATCAATTAACTTCCTTGAACTAAACGTCTTGCGCTAATAATCCCTGGTTGCTGCTCTAAACGTGCCAGCAAACGAGATAATTGAGCCAACCCTTTTACTTCAATCAACAACTTCATATTGGCAATACCATCTGCCTCAGAAATTGTATTGACCTGACGAATATTAATTTGATCCGAGAAAATAACCTGTGTCAGATCTTTAAGCAGACCACGGCGATCATAGGCTTCCACCACGATCTGAACACTCTGACCACGCGTTGGCTGCATTTCCCAATCGGCTTCAACAGCACGTTCAGGTTCTTGTGTCGTCATGCGGATATAGTCTGGACATGCAACTTTATGAATACTCACACCACGATTCAACGTGATATAACCACCAATCGATTCACCATGTACAGGCTGACAACACTGTGCAATGTGCAGTTCAACGTTGTCCAGACCATCAATCAAGATACCGTGTGCAGATAAAGTATGACTAGCACGCGGATTCAATGCAGGTTTTAACACCAGTTCAGGCTCATCCTGATCCAGATGCATTTGACGATTCACCTGATTCATCAAGGCATGCAGACTGATATCGCCGCTCACCAATGCAACCAAGATATCATCGCCTGCCTTCAGATTGAAATGCGATGAATAATCTTTAAGATCGATACTCTTTGGATGGATCGCTAAACGCGCCAGCTCTTTATTAAGTAACTCACGCCCAACTTCGACATTCTTACTACGATCTTGCTGTCTAAACCAGTGGCGTAACTTGTCACGCGCACGTGCAGTCTTGATATAACCCAGCGAATTCACCAACCAGTCACGGTTCGGTTCACGATCTTTTTTGGTTAAAATCTCAACCTGCTCACCTGTCTTTAACATATAGGTTAAAGGCACATAACGCTGGTTTACACGTGCGGCATAGCACTTGTTTCCGACCTCGGTATGCACATGGTAAGCAAAATCCAAAACGGTTGAACCACGAGGTAACTCTTTGATGTCACCATCACGACTAAACACATAGATCTTTTCAAAATTTTCAAAATCCTGAATCTGATCAATGCCGTTCGATTCTTCATCTTCACCATGCGGCGTGGTTTCGGTACGTTCCTGATAGTGTTCAAGTACCGCACGTAAAGAATGCAAACGATCATTAAAGGAATGATCGGTATTCTTGGCGCCTTCTTTGTAGTTAAAGTGCGAACACACCCCAAGCTCAGCTTCGTTATGCATTTCAAAAGTACGAATTTGTACTTCCAGTGATTTGTTCTCTGCAATCACCGCTGTATGCAATGAACGATAGCCATTGGCTTTTGGATTGGTGACATAGTCATCGAACTGGTTCGGAATATGACGCCAGATTTGATGAACAATGCCCAAGGCATGGTAGCAATCAGGCACATTTTTCACTAACACACGCACTGCACGGATGTCATAAAGCTGATCAAAGCTGAGGTTCTTGCTTTTCATTTTTCGATAAATCGAATAAATGTGCTTCACACGCCCAGTAATTTCCGCATGGATATCATATGCAGCCAATTCAGTTTTCAGTTTATCAATCACAAACTGAATATACTGCTCACGCTCCAAACGCTTTTCATTTAATAAAGACGCAATTTCTTTATAACGTTCTGGTGCCAAATAACGAAAGGCAAGATCTTCCAGTTCCCACTTTAGCTGTGCAATACCGAGACGATGCGCCAGCGGCGAGTAAATGGTGAGAATTTCGCGTGCTACACGTTCCTGACGTTCTTTACTTGCTGTTGCCAGTTCACGCAAAGCATAAGTACGCTCTGCCAGCTTGATGAGTACAACCCGAACATCTTCCGTTACTGAGATCAGCATTTTATAAATGCCATTTAGATGTTCGCGTTGATTATTATTAAAATGGTCTTCTAAACGCTTATTCTTTTCAATCAACTCCGACAGTTTACCCATTGCAAGGGTGCCTTGAACCAAAGCTAGAACCTGTTCGCCAAACTGTTGTTGAATGTCCTCTAAAGTAATGAGACCTTCACGTACACTACGATATAACACTGCCGCTGAAAGCGTGTCTTCGTCGACATGCAAATGGGCCAAAATATCTGCCATACCAATCCCTGTACTAAAGGTATTGATACGATGATCCGTCGCTTGTAACTCTTTTGCTAAGGTAAGCTCGGCAACTTTTTGAAGTTGTTTTAGCTCAGCCCCATCCAAAATACCACGCACTCGATCTAGCCAAGAGACTAGACTACTTTGCGCTTCAGCGGCATGTTCTACAGTCGCTTCCTCAGACAACTCTTGGAGTCGTCCAGGTAACTGTTCACGTACTGTGACCATACCTTTCTCCTCTGGATATGTAACTCATTTTTTAATCGTTTATCTCTTCGATTTTTTCAAGCTTCTCAATCTTTTCAAACAGGGCAATCGATTCAACATGTTCAGTATGCGTAAACATGTCCATCACCGCAGCTTTTTTCAACTGATAGCCATATTGTGCCAGTACACCTGCATCCCTTGCCAGTGTTGATGGGTTACATGATACATAAACGATTCTTTTCGCTCCAAAATTAGGTACATATTGCATAACCTCAAACGCACCTGATCGTGGAGGATCAATTAATAATGCATCAAATCCCTGTTTCGCCCAAGAATGATGCGAAAAGTCTTTTGTTAAATCTTGTGAAAAGAATAGCGCTTGTGACAATTGATTTGCTTTCGCATTTTCAGTTGCCCGTTGCACCATCTCATCACTCGCTTCAACGCCGACCACCTGACCTGTTTCACCCACACGACGTGCAATCGGGAGAGAGAAATTGCCTAATCCACAGAATAGGTCAAGCACTCTTTCCCCTTCCTGTAATTGAAGCAATTCACATGCCAAGTGAATCATTTGTGCATTTACACCACTATTCACTTGAGTAAAGTCTAAAGGTGAAAATGCAAATTTGACTGCAAAATCATCCAGACTGTAATGCAAACGCATCGGTGCCTGTGAATCATCTACGCGATGTAAACTATCGCCCCCTTTGGGCTGCAAATACAACTGCCATCCTTTGAGTAACGTAAACTGACGTAATTGGTTGACATCCGACGCATTTAATTCATCCAGATGACGAATCAGCAATGCCACCTCAGTATCGCCCATGGCCAATTCTATATGACCAATATGGGCTTTGCCTGTAAGACTTTCGAGTAACTTCTTAAGTTCAGGCAAGGTTGCGGATAAAGTTTGATCCAGTACATTGCACTGCTGGATTGCAGTGAGATGATTACTATGATGCTCACGGAAACCCATCACCAAACGGTTCTGCTTGGCAATGTAGCGCACACCGATACGGGCACGACGACGGTAATCTGTTTTTACCGAACGGATCGGTGCCAACCATTGCTCAGGCTCTAAACCCGCAAAATGTTGTAAATGTGACTTCAACACATTCTGTTTCAGTAAAATTTGTTCGTCAGGATGAATATGTTGCAGGCTACAGCCACCACATACCCCAAAATGAGGGCAGATCGGATCAACACGACCTTCAGCCGCCTCACCTTCCAGCTTGATCATGTCAGCTTCTTCAAGACGAGAAGTCTGGTTGGTAATCTTTGCCTGCACCGTTTCACCAACGAGGCCATAGCGAATAAATACCTTCTTGCCATGCTTTTCTTTAGGATGGTCAGGATGCGTTCCATAATGCGCGATGCCGCGCCCTTCATGAGAAAATGCTTCGATTTGAAAGGTATATGTTGAATATTGGGCTGGGCGATGTTTCGCTTTGTGTTTCAAAAGATGAACCTAATTTTTTGGCGCAAAAGTGGGTGCGGTAAATACAGTATATTGCGATGTTTGTTGCCATACCTGTAAAAATTCTGTTTGTTGCGTTTGAGTTTGTAAATAATCAATCGTCGCTTGAATCAACTGTTGATGATCTTTTTGATTCAACTGACCTTTTAGCAGCAACCAGCGGATATAGACCAGCCATGTATTCAGCACATCGCCTTCACAATAACTGGTCAATTTTAACCATTGTTCAGTGCGTACATAGTCTGGCACATGATAACCCGTCTCACCACGTTTACCTGGGAAACCCAGCAAACAGGCAATATCATCCAGCTTCTGGAAATTACGACCATTAAACATGGCCATCACATCCATCAGGTCAACATGACGATGGTGATAACGGTTCTGATAATTGTTGTAACGCTTCTGCTGATCAATTTCACCCTGATCAAATAAGCTTGGTGCAGAAAGCCCATGATACATGGCGCGGAACAAAATCACTGGCAAGTCAAATTGCGAACCATTCCAGCTCACCAGTGTCGGCTGTTTCTTATCAAAAATAGACAAGAACTTAGCCAGCATTTCTGCTTCGCTGTTCTGTTCCTGACTGAATGAAAACAGACGGAAACCTTTTTCATCAATCCATAACCCAGAAATACAGACAATCTCATGCAACGGTAACCGCTGAAAATCGACACCTGATTCTTGACGGCGAATCTTGGTCAGTGCCTGTTCCACATCCGCTTCTGGCAAGTCCAGATCATAGAGATGAGCCCCTGCCTTTATATCGGTCAGCGTTTCAATATCAAAAACTAAAATCGGAAAGCGTAAATTCATCTTAAAATCTCTTCCAATCCCTCCCAC
>NZ_LRPD01000045.1:0-105143 GCF_001605865.1 Acinetobacter sp. NRRL B-65365
ATATAGCGCAATTCATAATACAGTTATTTTAAAACTTATAATAACAAAAACATATTAAACCCATCAACTACACGATAAACCTTTAATAAATAAGTCCTATTTTGTATAAAACCATTTCTTCCACGTTCCTATTTATAAAATATTTATCCATTTTCTTTATTCTTCCAATTAATTTTCACTTTTATTTTAATTGTGTATTGATTGATCAATTAAAACTTTATATAAATAAATATACGATACCAAAAAATAAATAATTCAATAAAAAAGTATCAATTAAAAATCCTAGTCATCACAGGAAGATGCACAATGAATGATAACAACCTAGAAAATATGCTCGGCAGGAATGAGCATGAAACCAACCACTCACCCGAGCATACGGTACAGAAAGAGCAAGAACTTCATACCCAAGAAAGCTTCGGCTATCAATGGTATGTCGTTGTGATCTGTATGGTGGCTTATATTCTTTCTTTTGTAGATCGCCAGATTCTGTCCTTGATGATCGAACCGATTAAACAAGATCTCATGTTAACTGATACGCAGTTCAGCTTATTACAAGGATTAGCTTTTTCGTTGTTCTATGCATTTATGGGCATTCCGATTGCTGCGCTTGCAGACAAAAAATCACGAATCAAGATTATTTCTATAGGCATCGCCTTCTGGAGTCTTGCTACAGCAGCATGTGGCTTGAGTAAAAACTTTATCCAGATGTTTATTGCCCGATTAAGTGTCGGTGCGGGCGAAGCCGCTTTATCACCAGCATTTTATTCGATCGTTACAGACCTATTCCCCAAGGAAAAACTGGGGCGTGCTTTAGGTTTATATGCGATTGGGGCATTCATTGGCTCAGGTCTGGCCTTTCTAATCGGCGGTTATGTGATAAGCCTGTTAAAAAATGTGGATATGGTCGTTTTGCCTGTGATCGGACAATTAAAAACATGGCAACTCACCTTTTTCATCGTAGGATTACCAGGTGTTTTGCTGGCTTTAGTCATGATTCTGACTGTGAAAGAACCTAAACGTAAAGGTTTAAAGCTGGATCAGAATGGACAGGTCATACAGGCATCGTTTAAAAACTCCATTGCATTTATCAAAACCCACAAAAAAACCTTCTTTTGTCATTTTATTGGTTTTTCTTTCTATACCATGATGCTGTACTCACTGCTGGGCTGGGCGCCTGCATTCTATATGCGTCACTTTGGTTTAGATGCTAGCCAAACAGGTTATATCCTCGGGAGTATCATTTTAATTGCCAATACCGCAGGTGCATTATTTTGTGGATGGCTAATCGATTATTTTTCTAAAAAAGGATATAGCGATGCTGCCATTCGGGCAGGTATGATCGGCTGTGCCGCGCTTGTACTACCAAGTGTTTTATTCACTCAAGTTGACAATATGTATCTATCCTTTGGCCTAATTTTTATCGCCATGTTCTTCTCAACTTTTCCAATTCCCGCCTCGGCAGCGGCCACCCAAATGCTCACTCCAAATCAATTACGCGCTCAGGTTTCAGCCAAATTTTTGCTTATCTCTAATCTAATTGCATTAGGTGTTGGCACAACAGCAGTCGCGTTATTAACTGATAAATATTTTGAAAATACACTGATGGTTGGAAACTCCATTTCGATTGTGAATGCGATTGCAGGAATAATTGGTGTTTTCTTGCTGTTTAAGGGATGCAAATATTATCGGGAAAGCATCTTGCTTGAAAAACTGAATTAAAACAGTCTACTTCAGGCCTTTCTTATTTGTAGTTTAAGGAAGGCTTGAATCTAAGTGTTCAAATAACAACGCTATCTGGAATAACATATTTCTAAATCTGAATAAAAAATTTGACTGGCGAATCCATCTAACTAAATTATTCTAGACCAAAACTTTTGCCAACCTTCAATCAGCTAAACTTAAACTTTGTCATTTTGGTCAATTTTTTTAAAAATTATTTTTCTGATATTTTTTAAAATACATAAAAAACAAAAACCTATAAAAATTTAAATAGGCATTTTACCCTTTATCTTTCTCCAGTCTGCATGTCAAACAAGACATAGTCTTTTGATCAGGAGCATGTCAGCATAATTTTACAACCATCCTTCAGGATATAACCATGTCGAATATGATGAATAAGGCTCAAGGGTTTGGGCTATCTTTGATCACAAAAATCGCAGGAAGCGAAGTACTTGATCAACTCAAATTAAGAAAATTTGTAGAAAAATCATTATATCAAGGTTCAAAAACAGGCTTTAAGGTACTTAATAAAACTCAAAAAGCATTTAAGCCTCAACCCATTGATAAACAACGTCTTCCGAATCAGACCAACAAAAATCTGTTTGATCTCAGCCTGACCGAAGAGCAGCAAATGACCGTTGACGCGATGTCACAATTTGCAGAAGAGGTCTTATATACGCTGGCACACGATGCAGATCACCACGCGCAGTTTCCAGAACAACTCTGGCAACATCTGGTCGATCTGGGTTTAAACTACTACGCACTTCCAGAAGCCTTGGGTGGCGTTGCAGCAGAAAAAAATATTGTTAGCAATATCCTGATTGCAGAAAATCTAGCAAAAGGTGATTTCAGCCTGACTGCGGGTCTATTGAGTACTTTCAGCGTGATCAATGCCATAACCCGTTGGGGATCTACTCAAGTTCAGTCCATGTATTTACCTGTATTTGCTGAAGATACCGATGTCACCGCAAGTTTTGCCTTCCAAGAAGCAACACCCGCATTTAACCCATTTCAGTTAAAGACCAAAGCCACAGAAGCCAATGGACAATTCTATATTACTGGTGAAAAAACCTTAGTAATTTTAGGCGATACCGCGGATGTCTTTCTGGTTAGTGCAGAATTTAACGGTCAGCCTGATATTTTCGTGGTGCAATCCAATGAAACTATTGCCATCAAAGCCAATCCAGCGATGGGTTTAAAAGCTGCTGAAACCGCAACACTCCAATTCAACCAGACTCCCGCTTTACGTTTAGGCGACAGCGATTTTGATTACACCGCTTTTGTCGATCTAGGCAATCTGATGTGGTGTGCCATGGCCGTTGGAACCTGTGAAGCCATCAAAGCCTACTGTATTAAATATGCCAATGAGCGTACAGCCTTTGGTGAACCTATTTCACATCGTCAAAGTGTAGCTTTCATGATTGCGGATATGGCAATTGAAATCGATGCCATGCGTATGCTGGTACTCAATGCTGCAAGCTTGGCAGAAGCCGGACAACCGTTCCATCGTGAAGCTTATCTTGCTCGCCTGCTTTGTGCTGAAAAATCAATGAAAATCGGTACGGATGGCGTACAAATTCTGGGTGGTCATGGCTTTACCAAGGAGCATCCTGTTGAACGCTGGTATCGCGACCTTCGTGCAACTGCAATCCTGCATTCTGGCCTACACGCTTAATTTTGGAGAACAATAATGAACTTACAAAATCCGAAAAAATTCAAAATGCTGGTGGATCAGGCACACGAAACTGCGCTGAATGTTTTACGACCTATTTCCCGTAAATATGACAAAGCCGAACATGCTTACCCGAAAGAACTGGACATGCTTGCTGCCTTACTAGATGGCATGAATGAAAGTGGCGAAGGTGTCGGTGCAGCCAATGCCAGTAAACGCGGCACGGTAAACCCAGATACCGTTGTAAATGGTGGCAATATGTCAGCAGCGCTGGGCATTATTGAAATGTGTTACGGCGATACAGGCTTGTTGCTGAGTATGCCTCGTCAAGGTTTAGGTAACTCTGCGATTGCAGCGGTTGCCAACGATGAGCAGTTAGAACGTTTCAAAGGCACTTGGGCCGCGATGGCGATCACAGAACCCGGTTGTGGTTCTGATTCGGCAGCAATTCGCACAACGGCAACCAAAGATGGCGATGACTATATCCTGAATGGTGAAAAAATCTTTGTCACTTCAGGTGAACGTGCCGATTCGGTGGTGGTGTGGGCAACATTAGATAAAAAGTTAGGTCGTGCTGCCATTAAATCATTCGTGGTACCCAAAGGTACATCTGGAATGAAGGTTGAGCGTCTGGAACATAAACTCGGAATTAAAGCCTCTGACACCGCGGTGATTAGCTTTATTGACTGTCGTGTGCCTGCTGCCAATCTGTTAGGTAATCCTGAGATTGACGTGGCAAAAGGCTTTGCTGGCGTGATGGAAACCTTTGACAATACCCGTCCACTGGTTGCAGCAATGGCAATTGGTTGTGCCAAAGCCTCGTTAGAGCGAATTAAAGAAATCTTCAAAGATCAGCTTGATCCAGACTACAAAACACCCTACTTACAAACTTCAAATTTAGCTGCGCAAATCTATCGAATGGAAGCCGAATGGGAAGCAGCCCGTTTGTTAATGATTAAAGCAACGTGGATGGCCGACAATAAAAAGCCGAATTCAAAAGAAGCATCGATTGCCAAAGCGAAAGCTGGACGGGTTGGCAATGAAATTACACTAAAATGTGTCGAGCTGGCTGCCAGTGTCGGTTATGGCGAAGATGAATTACTGGAAAAATGGGCACGTGACTCAAAAATTCTGGATATTTTTGAAGGTACACAACAGATCCAGCAATTGATCATTGCCCGTCGTGAATTGGGTAAATCATCCAGTGAATTGAAATAATTGTTGTTTTACTTATTCAATGCGAAGAAAAAGGACGTGTTCAGCACGTCCTTTCTATTTTAATAAATTATGCCTTATCTCATCGTCACAAACTCTTCTGCTGAGGTTGGATGAATGGCAACGGTATTATCAAAATCTTTCTTGGTTGCACCCATTTTCAAGGCCACCGCAAAGCCTTGCAGAATCTCATCCATGCCAAAACCGATACCGTGGATACCGACAATTTTTTCATTTTCACCCACACAGACTAGCTTCATTTTAGTCGGCTGACGATGTTGCGTAATGGCGCTGTACATCGCAGTAAAGGATGAGTTATACACTTTAACCGCTTGTTGCCCATATTGCTCAATGGCTTCTTTTTCAGTAATCCCCACTGTACCAATGGGCGGATGACTAAATACCACGGTGGGAATATTGCCATAATCTAAGTGCTCATCTGGTTTATGATTAAATAATCGCTCAGAGAGTCTCCGCCCAGCAGCCACAGCAACCGGAGTCAGTTCCATTTTCCCAGTAATATCACCCACCGCATACACGCCTTGCTGTGAAGTATTCTGGAATTTATCGACTTGAATATAGCCTCGCTCATCCTGTTGGACATTGGCTTTATCCAGATTCAAACTCGCAGTATTTGGCTCTCGCCCCGTTGCCCAGATTAAGCAATCAACCGTATAGGTTTCGCCATTTTCTAAATGTAAAGTAACAGAATCATCGTCATTTTTTGTGATTTTCTTTGGTACAGCTTGAGTATGGACGCTGATACCATCGGTTTGCATGACCTCCACCAAAGTTTCACTGACAAATGAATCAAAGCGTCTTACGGGTAAATCCTTACGAATAAACAATCCAACTTGCGAACCCAAAGCATTGAGTACACCCGCCAACTCAACCGCGATATAGCCTGAACCAATCAAGGCAGTTGTTTTAGGTAAAGCTGTAAGCTCAAAGAAACCGTTCGAATCAATACCATATTCAGCCCCTTCAATATCTAGTAATGACGGCTGTGTCCCTGTTGCAATCAGAATATGATCTGCTGTGAATTTCTCACCGTTGACTTCGATAGTATTTTTATCAATAAAATGAGCCGCGCCATGAATTAAATCAACTTGATTCTTGCTTAGGCTATTTTGATAGGACTGATGAATACGATCGATATAAGCCTGTCTATTCTTAATTAAAGTCTGCCAATCGAAAGATTCAACTTTACTGTTAAAGCCATAATCTGGGCCATATTTATGGATGGCCTCAGCCACATGGGCCGCATACCACATGACTTTTTTAGGCACGCAACCCACGTTGACACAGGTTCCACCGATCTCAGCTTTCTCAATTAAGGCACATTTTTTCCCGTACATGGCAGCACGATTCACTGATGCAATGCCACCACTACCAGCACCAATCGCAATATAATCATAATGTTTTGTCATCTTTGCCTCATAAATCGCTTATAAGATTATTCTTAAGTTATACATAGATATACAGCAAGAAGATGCAAAATCTGTACTTGGTTAAAGTTTTAATACAAGAAAATAAAAAGGCACTGATGATGATTCACCAGTGCCCTGCTTTTAGAGTGTTTTTTGGATTATGCAGTTGCTACCTGTTCTGTAGAAACTTCATTTAATGATTGGTCAACCACACCAAATTTCTTAAATAGTTTGGCACGACGTTTTGGATAAATATTGGCTTTATTCAAGTCACCTTTATAGTGATCAAAGACGCGCTTATCCATCATTTTTGACCATAGTGGTGGAATCAGAGCAGGTAATAACATACTTGCATAACCACTCGGTAATTCTGGCGCTTCATCAAAATGACGCAATGCCTGGAATGGACGGGTTGGATAAGCGTGATGGTCTGAATGGCGCTGTAATTGATATAAGAATAAGTTGGTCACAATATTATTATTGTTCCAGCTATGCTCAGGCATGGTGCGCTCATATTTGCCATTTTTGTCTTTTTGACGTTTTAGGCCGTAGTGTTCAATATAGTTAATAATTTCAAATAAACTAATGCCGTAGAACGCTTGAGTTGCTAAATAAGGAATTACGCCCTTACCAAACAGACCGACCATTGAGCCATGAAACGCGGCACTCATGCCCCAGCCTTGTAGCAATTCATTGTCCCTTGACCAGAACTCTTTGCCTTTACGTTTTAAACGCGTCGTTTCAATTTCAATTGCTGATTTGAAAGAGCCAATGACCGTACGTGGCCAAAACTCATAGAATGTTTCACCCATTTGTGAAGATGCTGGATCTTCAGGTGTCGCAGCACGTTTATGGTGACCATAAGGATGTTCAACACGGAAATGGTTATACCCTGTTGGTACCAACGCCAAATGTGAAAGAATATGGTCAATACGATCAGATTTATGACTTAGCTCATGTGCAGTATTAATGGCAATCCCATTAATTGCGCCCATTGAAATACCAAGAAAAATCTTATCAATGAAAGAGGTTTCTTTACGGCTTGATAAATAACATGCATAAACATTGGCTGCATATTGTAGTGGAATAAAGCTTTTTACCAATCGAGAATAATATGGGTCTTTTTCTAACAGCTTAATATCTTCATCGGTTGGATTATTGGCGTCTTTCCCAATAATCGTATCAATTGTTGGAATCACAATGTGTAAAACAATTGGACCACCTAAAGCAAAGATTTTTTTCAATGGGCGTGGTGCAAATTGATAACCTGCCAAAATACCAATTCCGATTACAGGTAAAGCTGGGCTAATGGCCCATAAATAACGTTTCCGATCCAACTGAGTTTTTGACTTTGGAATGCTTACTGGCGTAAGTTCTTGCTCAACATTTACTGGCGCATTCATCATCGAATCCATGTCTTTGTATATATAAGTATATTTTGAGGAATTATGGAATTCATGACAGTTGCAAGCGTCCAAAAAAGCTATGTCAAAGTCTTTGGCATCATCCTCCCTGTTTTTGTCCTATAAACACATATTGAGTTATTGGCACAGCTCTCTATAATTTAAATGAATACATCGTTAAAAAATCATATGGATGCTTTAAGTAAAATATTTGCTGATATTCATTTAAATCACACTGAATATATCTACTTGAAAACTCAAGGAGAATGGAGTTTTATCTGCCAAGATCAAACTGCTTTAATTGTTCATATTGTTTTAGTTGGTTCTGTTTTTATTCAAATTGATGCGCAAAATAGTTTAACTGCACATGCGGGCGAAATTGTGGTGATTCCTTCTGGGAAAGCCCATACAGGTGCAGATAATGCGATTACCAAACTGGTCGATGCCGTTGATATTTCAAAATTGTTCGATGGTCATAAAGAAGAAGCCATCGAATTCGGCACACAGTCATCCGAAAAAAATCTCATTCTGACGGTACGCTGCCAGATTGACACCATTATGGCGCGTCCTTTTATTCAGGCCTTACCACCGATTATTCATCTCCAGCACGGAGATACCAATGCGCCCGAATGGCTACAAATTGGCTTACATTTCCTTGCCTTAGAAACACAAAATATTCAGGCAGGCCGAGATATCATCATTGATCATCTCGTGAATATCTTATTAATCAAATGTATTCGAGATCATATTCAACAAATCTCAACTCAACATGGTTGGCTCAGTGCCTTAAATCATCCAGAACTCAGCAATAGTCTAGCTGCCATCCATAACCATCCCGAAGATGCCTGGACGGTTGAATCATTGGCAGAACAATGCTGTATGTCACGCTCCAAGTTTGCCAGCCTCTTCCACGAAGTGATTGGCGAATCACCTCTCGCCTATTTACAACAGCATCGCATGCGTCTGGCAAGTCAATATCTGCGTAAAAGCAATCACTCAATACAACAGATTGCCAATAAAGTGGGTTACTCCTCAGAAACTGCTTTTAGCCAAGCCTTTAAACGCACGTTTGAGCATTCACCTAAACAATATCGACAACAATTTGTAGAAGAAGAAAATTGAGCATAAAAAAAGACACTATCGTGTCTTTTTTGCTTTGCATTATCGATTAACGCACAATACCACGTGTGGACTGTTCCAATGAATCGATGAATAGCTGAGCCTCAGGTGTTTTGACCAGAATTTCATTACGAATCTGTTCAATCGCCTGTTCAGTGGTTAAACCAGATTTATAGATCAGCTTGTAAGCTTCTCGTAAACCCTGAATCGTATCACGAGACCATCCTTTACGACGCATCCCTTCAATATTCATACCATAAGCACGCGCTGGATTACCAGAGGCCATGATATAAGCAGGTACATCTTTAAGAATAAGCGCTGCACCACCGATCATGCTATATGAGTCGATTTTGCAGAATTGATGAATACCCGCATTACCACCGACAATCACATGATCGCCGACATGGACATGCCCTGCAACACCAACATTATTAGCAAAAATATTATGGTTACCAATAACACAGTCATGGGCAATATGCGTATTGACCATTAACAGGTTATGGCTACCAATTTTGGTCAGGCTGTGATCCTGAACCGTGCCACGATGCAAAGTACAATGCTCGCGAATCGAGTTATGGTCACCGATTTCCAACCAGGTTTCTTCGCCTTGATATTTTAAATCCTGACAAATTTCCCCAATACTCGAGAACTGGAAAATATCATTATTTTTACCAATTCTCGTAAAACCACCAATGACAACATGTGAATGTAATTTTGTACCAGAGTCAATACTTACATTTGGACCCACAACACAATACGGACCAATTTGCACATCATTTGCAATTTCTGCAGACGGGTCAATAATTGCTGTGGGATGTATTAAATTCTGACTACTCATGTCTGCTCAATTTTCTGGTGTGAAATAATAATCTCTGCCGTTGCAGCAACAATGCCATCAACGCTAGCAGTACAATTGTACTTGTAAATGCCACGTTTTTGCATCACAAGTTCAGATTTTAAGACAAGCTGGTCACCTGCAACAACTTGTTTTTTAAATCTGATCTTTTCTGCGCCTGCAAATAAAAACAATGAACCTGCTTTCGGCTTTTGATTAGTTAAGACAAAACCCAAGATTCCAGAAACCTGCGCTAATGCTTCAATCATTAGTACGCCAGGCATAATTGGATAAGTCGGGAAATGCCCTTGGAAAAACTCTTCATTAATCGAGACGTTTTTATAACCGACAATACTGTTCTCAGTTATTTCCGTAACGCGATCAACTAATAAAAATGGATAACGATGGGGTAAATATTCACGAATGGTAAGAATATCCATTGGTAATTCAGGCATCGTAAATGCTGGAGATGTAGACTCAGTCATAATAAATTATTTACGTAACTTAAAGGTTGATTCAAGGGACTCTAATTGAGCTTGCATATGATCAAGCCTTTTAGTGATTTGGGTCAATGGCACATCTGCTAATTGTCTGAGACGTACAATTGTCTTTTTCCAGTGACTATTTTCAAAAAGTCCCATACCAGAAGAATACGTTCCAGCCTCAGAAATATTTCTTGTGACCATTGACATTGCAGTAAGTGTCACATTATCTGCAATTGTAAGGTGTCCAACCACCCCTGATGCACCACCTAGAATACAGTTTTTGCCAATCCGGGCACTCCCTGCGATCCCACAATTTGCAGCGATGGCTGTATTTTCACCAATGTGCACATTGTGAGCAACTTGCACAAGGTTATCAATAATGACACCATCTTCCAGAATGGTGTCATCCAGTGCACCACGATCAATACTACAATTTGATCCAATTCGAACATCATTTCCGATACGAACCGAGCCTAGTTGTACAATACGGTGCCACTTACCCTGATACGGTGCAAAACCAAAACCTTCCGTACCAATGACGGTATTGGCGTGGATACGCACACGATCTTTCAGTTTTGCAGCACCTGTAATCGTCACATGCGCATCAATAAAACAGTCTTTACCAATTTCGACTTCATCATCCACAAAAGCATGTGCCTGAATAATTGTATTGTTACCAACAACACAGTTTTCACCGATTACAACATAGTGTCCAATATACACATCATCGGCAATCATGGCAGATGGATGAATTTTGGCAGTACTTTCAATGCCACGTTGGGTAATCTTTTTTTCAAATAAATGCGTTAAAGTCGCAAAAGCTAAATAAGGATTATCAACAACAATAAAATTTTGTTTATTGATCAGTTGTGATTTAAGTGAAGCTGTGACGATATATACACCCGCATGGCTTGCTTCTGCCTGCGCGAGATATTTTTCACCATTCACAAAACAGATCTGATTTTCTTGTGCATGTTCTAAACTTGCCAAGCCCGAGATCTGAAAATCTTGTGCACCGAAATACTCACCTTTTACAAGGTGAGCAATTTCTTCTAAACGATAAGTACGTCTATTCATTGATTATTTAATTGAATTAACCTTTTGAATCATTTTATCAGTTAAATCATACTGAGCGTCAGAGGCAATCGTAGAATTTTTATTCAAAATGAAGTCTAAGTTGTTCTCTTTACGCAATTGTTCAGCAGCTTGCTTCACACGTGTTTCAAAAGTTGTATTCATTGCCTGCAAACTAGACTGAACTTTAGTTTGTAAACCTTGCTGAGTTGAGTTGAATTCACTCAGTTTTGACTGATATTGAGCGGTTAACTTTTGAATATCAGCCTGATTCATTTTCTGGCCTTCAGTCTGTGCTTTTTGTTGCAAAGACTCTAACTCTTTACCCAATTGCTCAAGACGAGTTGAAGTCGGTTTTACCGACTGGCTCAAGCTCGCATTTTGTTGCTTGAGATAAGTACTGCTTTCTACAACTTTAGCCAAATCTACTACAGCCAAGCCAGCAGCGTTTACTGTCGCGGAAACCGTTAAACCCAAACCCAACATCAGCTTTGTTAATGTTTTCATTATTGCATCCTTTATATATCTTACAGCGCTAAGCAAGGCCGTACTTAGAAAGTACGACCGATTTCGAATTGGATAGATTTAGTATCATCGCCTGGCTTATCATTTAACGGATATGCATAGCTAAGTGACAATGGACCAATCATGGTAATCCATGTAAAGCCGACACCCACGCTATAGCGCATATTGCCAAAATCAAACTTGTAGTTGTCATTACAGTATTGCTTGATATCGATATCCGCACCATTCATGCGCATTTTTCCAGTTGGGACATCACATTTAGTATCAAATACTTGTGCGCCTTCTGCGAACAACACTGGACGAACTTGACGAGTCCAGTCGCCTTTGAATGGTAAAGGTAAAGCCAGTTCTGTACCAAACTGAACTAAAGCATTACCACCAACTTCCTCTGGATCTGGATCGTTCTTATTAGTTTCCTGGAAAATAACACTTGGATATTTTGGTCCTAAAGTACTATTGTCATAACCACGTACCGAACCATAACCACCCGCATAGAAGTTTTTATAGAACGGTAAATCGTTACCGTAACCTAATTTACCATAACCACGAAGTACGAATCCGGCACCTAAAGATTTAAAGGCTTGCGCATCATAAGTCATCTTTTGATAGTCAACATCACTACCCGGTAAACCAATTTCTAGACCCACACGATGAGACATACCCGAGGTAGGGAAAATTGGTCGATTGAGTGTGTTATAAGACCAACCAAGATTTAACATATAGGTTAAGAAAGTACCTTCGAAAGCACTCTCATAAGTATCGTAACCGCCAATACATATTGGCAAACCATTTTCATCGAGTTTTAATGTACCATCTTCATTTCTATCGTATTCATCACTTAAACAACGCTGAGCAGAATTTGTCGCTTTACCACCATTCGCTTTTAAATAGTCACGAATATAAGTTGAAACGCTTGGACCTGTACGAACCTTAGTCTGGTCAATACCTAAAGATGCACTTAAACTCTGATTTTCATCAATTGGATAACCAAAACTTAAACTACCACCTATACTATCCGTCACATAGTTGTTAACGTTATAGTCTTTATTTAACTTGGTTTTACGGTAGTAAACGTTATAACCACGACTCACGCCATCAATGGTGAAGTATGGATCCGTCACACTTAAGTTATAGTAATCTTGAGTTTCTGAACGAGACAAATCAATCGCTACACGATTACCTGTACCCATAAAGTTGGTTTGACTTAAACCTGCCTGGAAAGTTACACCACCATTTTGTGAGTAACCTACAGCAAGTGTGGTTGTACCAGAATGCTGCTCTTCAACATTCACGTTTAAATCGACTTCGTCAGGAGAGTTTGGTACGCGAACAGGTTTTACATCAACAGTCTTAAAGAAACCGGTACGTTCTAAACGAACTTTAGAAAGATCGATTTTCTCGTTACTTGCTAATGCACCTTCCATCTGACGCATTTCACGACGTAAAACTTCATCTGCAGTTTTACTGTTACCTGTGAAGTTGATACGACGTACAGTCACTTGCTGACCTGGATTGATATAATAATTCAGGTTCACAATGCCAGTTTCATTGTTGATTTCAGGTACAACATTTACTTCAGCGTAGTAATAACCTGCATTACCATATTTACGAAGCAAAAGTTGTTTAACTGCATTTACTTTTTCTTGCGAATAAGTTTCACCATCTTTATAAAGCTTAAGCGCTGTTAGCTCTTCTGGTTTATAAAGTGCATCACCCAAGAATTTGGTTTCACCAAACTTGAACTGGCTACCTTCATCTACTGAAACTTCGATAAAGATGTGCTTTTTATCTTCACTGATGTTCAGTTGTGAATTGATAATATTAAAGTTGATATAACCTTTATTTAAGTACAAAGCACGTAAAGCTTCCAGACTGGCAGCCATTTTTTCACGTGCATAGCGGTCATTACGGGTAACGACAGATGCCCAGCCACTCTCTTTCACAGCGAAAGCTTGCTTGATATCGCTATCACTAAAGACTGTATTACCGATGATGTTAATATCAAATACTTTAGCAGCCGTACCCTCATTAAAGTTTAGCTTTAATTCAACACGGTTATTTGGACGTGCAACTGTTTCAACCGAAACATCAGCATCATAACGACCTTGCTGGGTGTATTGTTGCTCAAGCTCAGTTTCAATAATCTGTAATGCAGATTTTTTGAAAACTTCACCTTCCGCAATACCCATTTTCTTTAAGCCTTGCTCTAAGGCTTCTTTTGGAATCAGTTTATTGCCTTTGAATTCCAGCTTTGAAATAACTGGACGTTCAACAACTTTAAAGACCAAAACATTATTTTCTTTATAGGTTTTGATGTCATCAAATAAACCTGAAGCATATAAAGTACGGATTGCCTCAGCAATCATAGGATCACTTACTCTATCGCCACTATTTATTGGTAACATAGAATAGATACTTGCAGGTGTTAAACGCACTAAGCCATCAATTCGTATATCTTGTGCAAGAAACTCATCTGCAGCGTATGCTTGTTGTACCACTGCCATCGCACTAACCAGTGCCAAAGGCATTAATAAATGTGTGTGACGCATGCCCATATATTTTCCAGTAAGTTAAATTCCATTTGCGTTGTTATAAACGCATGAAGTCGTTAAATAAAGCCAAAAGCATCATGCTACCGAGCAGTACCATACCAACTTTTAGACCAAACATCTGTATTTGTTCAGAAACAGGTTTACCACGAATTGCTTCGATAAAGTAATACACCAAGTGACCACCATCAAGCATCGGAATCGGTAATAAATTCAAAATCCCTAAGCTGACACTCATCAAAGCCATGAAGGAGATAAACGTTTGCCATCCCATTTCAGCACTTTGACCAGCCACTTTCGCAATCGTAATTGGGCCAGATAAGTTATCCAGTCCAATTAAACCGCGCACCATCTTGATAATAGAGTTAAAAATCATGCCCGAGAGCTGAGTGGTCTTATCCACCGCGACACCCAAAGCTTCAATCGGTGAATATTGAATAGTTTGTTTGTATTCGTTTGGAATCGTGATCTTACCTGCATCACTCTTCACCCCAAGCACACCCGTGGTATTGCCCATATTGTCGCGTTGACCTTGAGGCATGACTTGCAAATGCACAATCTGACCTTCACGCAATACATCAATATTCAGCAACTTTTCTGGAGAGCTTTGAACCACATCAACCACATCAAACCAGTCTTTCATTGCAACATTATCAATTGCAACGATCTGATCACCCACCTTCATGCCTTGACGCACTGCCGCACCATCTGCACTGAGTTCTTTCACTTTAGCAGGAATCACTGGACGGTAAGGCAAGAAACCCAATACATCCAATGGAGACTGACTTTGATCTTTCAGGAAATCTTTAATCGGTAAACTAAACTGTTTTTCAGTGCCCGCACGATCAACAATAATCGAGACTTGCCCAGTTTCACCAACACGATTTACCAAAGCGTAATTCAATTTTTCCCATGTTGGCGTTGTTTGTCCGTCAACATTGATAATCTTGTCACCCACTTTCAAGTCAACTTGTGCAGCAGGTGTATTTGGCATCACTTTGCCAATACGTGTATTCAGTTGTTCTTGCGCAGGAAGGAACAAAATCCAGAACAGGAAAACTGCAAAAAACAGGTTAATCAATGGTCCCGCAGCAACAATTGCAATACGTTTCCACGGAGATTGTCGGTTAAATGCATAAGGTAAATCTTGCTCTGCAACATTACCTTCGCGCTCATCCAGCATTTTGACATAGCCACCAAGTGGCAAAGCAGAAAGCTGATATTGGATACCTGATTTTTTAGACTGCCATTTTAATAATGTTGGCCCAAAACCAATCGAATAAACTAGAACTTTAACGCCTAATCTACGCGCGACCCAATAATGACCAAATTCATGAATTGCGATCAGAGGACCAAGCAATAAAATCGCTGCAACAATCATAAATAGTGCATTCATACGATTTGGCCTCCTTTTCTCACAATATACTTTTCTGCAATCTGTCTAGCGATCATATCAGTCTGTAAAATGATGTCTATGTTTTCTGCTTTAGCATTTTGTACAGCTTGCAAAGTATGATCGACCACTTGAGGAATCTCGGTGAATCGGATTTTTTGCTTCAAAAACGCAGCAACTGCAATTTCATTTGCTGCATTTAATACTGTAGGTGCCAAACCACCTGCACGCATTGCCTGACGTGCCAAGTCCAATGCTGGGAACTTAACAATATCTGGTTGCTGAAAATTCAATTGAGCAGTCTCAAATAAATCAAGTGCAGGAACATCTGTTGCCAACCGTTTAGGCCAAGCTAATGCATGCGCAATTGGCGTACACATATCTGGGTTACCCATTTGTGCCAAAGTTGATCCATCCACATATTGCACCATGGAATGAATAATACTTTGTGGGTGAACAACAACTGTAACAAAATGTTCTGATATTGAAAACAAATGGCAAGCTTCGATCAATTCTAGACCTTTATTCATTAAGGTCGCCGAATCAACCGAGATTTTTTGTCCCATTGACCAGTTTGGATGCTTGCATGCCTGTTGCGGTGTTACATCATGCAGTTGTGCCAAGGAATGGTTGAGAAAAGGCCCACCTGATGCGGTCAGCAAAATACGAGACACGCCCAATTGTGGCTGTCCTGTTCTTTCTGCATTGAGATAGTCATGCGGTAGAGACTGGAAAATCGCATTATGTTCAGAATCAACTGGCAACAATAATGCATTATGCTCGCGTGCCGCCTGCATCATGATGTCGCCCGACATCACTAATGATTCTTTGTTGGCTAATAAAACACGCTTGCCTGCTTTTACTGCCGCAAGCGTGGGTAACAAACCTGCCGCACCTACAATGGCCGCCATGACGATATCAACGTCAGCATGCTCAGCAATTGCAATTAAGCCAGCCTCATCTGTGAGGATTTCAATATTTTTTAAATTTTCTTGATTTAAGCGTTGTTGTAACTCAAATGCTTTTTCATTTGGCACAACAACTACTTTTGGATGATGTTTTTTACAAATTTCTAAAAGTTCATCTAAACGACTATATGCAGAGACTGCAAATACGGTGTATTGGTCTGGGTGTTGTTCCAATACTTTTAAAGTACTTTGACCAATTGAACCAGTAACACCCAATATACAAACAGCTTGAGTCATTTAAAGATCTACACCAATAAGTTTTAATATATACATACCTGTCGCAAAAATCGGTGCAGCAGCAAGTAAAGAATCAATACGATCAAGCACACCACCATGTCCCGGTAGTACACGCCCAGAATCTTTAATTCCAGCACGGCGCTTAATCATGGATTCAAACAAGTCACCCAGCACGGATGCAAACACAGTAATGATCGAAAGAATTAAGAATAAGATTAGCTGTATTGCGGTTAAGTTTAAATAGAAATATTGCACAACCAGCATAATGATGACCGTTGTCGCAATACCGCCATATAAACCTTCCACTGATTTATTCGGGCTAACAGAAGGTGCAAGTTTTTTCTTACCAAACTTACGACCAACAAAATAAGCACCACTATCCGCTCCCCAAACCAGAAGGAACAAATACATCAGCCACCACGGTGAGCTATGCCAAACGGCATAAAGTGAAGTTACCGCAGCAGAAATCAGGATAAATCCGATGATATAGAGGGATGGATTGTACCAATTGTCCGATTCAGGATAATTCTTGACCCAATAGATGCTTCCCAACCATGTGAGAATCGATGCTGCCCAAAGTAAAAGAGCAACATCATCAAAAAATAATGCAAGTGTTGATACTGCTGCAACACAGCCACCATATACCCAAGCCTTCGGCTTTGAAACAGCGGTTACACTACGTGGCATAAGCTTAAACCATTCGTAGCCTGCAACCCCTGCAGCTAAAATCATAAGCATAAACATTGGATAATGTGATTGCGTTGCAAACATGCAACTTAAAACAACAGCAACTAACACCAATGCGGTAATAATCCGCTCTAACATTATTAATTCTCTATTTTCGCTTGTTGAATCTGTTCTGATGTCTTGCCAAAGCGTCGTTCACGTCCTGAAAAAACACGAAAGGCATGATCTAGCTCTTCTATGGTAAATTCTGGCCACAAAGTATCGGTAAAATACAATTCTGCATAGGCAGCTTGCCAGAGTAAGAAGTTAGACAAACGATAATCCCCACCTGTACGGATCAATAAATCAACAGCAGGAAGATCATTTAGACTGACATATTTATCAAATAAATCAACATTTATCTGATCTGCTTGAAGCTTTCCTGCAAGCGCATCCTGAGCAATCATTTTCGCAGCTTGCGCCATATCCCACATTCCACCATAACTAATCGCAATGGTCAGTGTCATAGAGCTATAGGCTGCTGTTTTTTGCTCGGCATATTGCATCAAATCACGCAATTCATTAGACAACCGAGAACGGTCACCAATAAAACGCAGTGCAATATTGAACTTTTCCATACGCGGCAGTTGCTCATGAATTGTTTCTTCCAACAATTTCATTAACAAATCAACTTCGTATTGGGGACGGTTCCAGTTTTCGCTTGAAAATGCAAAAACGGTTAAAGCGCGAATGCCAACTTTCTTGCAATGCTCGACAATCGGATCCAAGACATTTTTGCCTTCACGATGCCCATCGCCTTTTTGCATTTGATTTTTTTTGGCAAAACGATTGTTGCCATCCATAATGATGGCAACATGTTGAGGAAGAAGCTGTTCTTCTTGCGAGGTCATAAAAATCAGACCTTCATCAATTCTGCTTCTTTTGCTGCAAGACGTTTATCAACCTCTGCAACATATTTATCAGTGATTTTCTGAATATCATCTGATGCACGACGATCATCATCTTCAGAAATTTCTTTTTCTTTCAATAATGCTTTGAGATCACCTAATACATCGCGACGAATGTTACGAATCGCAACTTTGGCATTTTCAGCTTCAGCACGTGCAACTTTTTGCATATCACGACGAGTTTCTTCTGTTAACGCAGCCATTGGTACACGGATTGCATCAGCAGTAATAGGGTTCAAGCCCAAACCTGCTTCACGAATCGCTTTATCGATCGCAGCAACCATTGAACGTTCAAATGGTTGAACCAACAGCGTACGTGAATCTTCAAGCCCGATATTTGCAACTTGATTCAACGGAACATCAGAGCCGTAGTAAGAAACCATCACACCATTTAAAATAGATGGGTGCGCACGACCTGTACGAACTTTGGCAAAGCCCAACTCTAAAGAGTCAAGCGACTTCTGCATGCGCTGTTCGCTATCTTGTTTGAGATCGTTAATCATATGATCTTCCTTACTTATTCATTAGGTATTACAAAATATTTAAACATTAGTATAAAGAGCTTTATGGCTCACGTACATTAATTCGTAACGTGAGTACCCTCTTTTTCGCCCATTACCACAGAAAGTAATGCACCAGATTTGTTCATATCAAAAACTTGTAATGGCACATTGTGGTCACGACATAAACAAATTGCCGTAAGATCCATCACGCCAAGCTTTTCATCAAGCACTTGATCGAAAGTTAAATTGTCATATTTAACCGCATCATCGTATTTGCTTGGATCTTTGTTATAAACGCCATCAACTTTGGTCGCTTTCAAGATCAGGTTCGCTTCGATTTCGATACCACGCAAGCAAGCTGCGGTATCTGTAGTAAAGAATGGGTTACCTGTACCAGCAACAAAGACACACACTTCGCCTTGGCTTAAGTGACGGATCGCATCGCGGCTTGAGTATGGTTCAACAACCGTACCAATCGACAATGCTGACATTAAGCGTGTTTTGATATTACGGCGCACCAATGCATCACGCATTGCCAAACCGTTCATCACAGTCGCCAACATGCCCATCTGGTCGCCTGTTACACGTCCAACCAGACCATCTTTCTGTAGCTGGCTACCGCGGTATAAGTTACCACCGCCAACAACGATACCCACTTGCACACCCAAACCTACCAAGTGAGCAATTGAAAGTGACATTTGATCTAATACTTGGGCATCGATACCCATATCTTTATTACCTGCCAAAGCTTCACCAGAAAGCTTTAGCAAAATTCGTGCATAACGTGGATTTTTAGAAGCTGACATACTTTTACTCCAAACCGACCAATCTCAAAATTTTCTTAAATTTAATTCAACATCAAGCAGATTTAATCTGGATTAACTTTGCAAATAAATCGTATTCATCTGCATCGGTAATTTCGACTTCAAGCAAATCACCTGCTTTAATCACGCTCTTATCGATATCTTCAACAAAAACGTTGCCATCAATTTCTGGCGCATCTGCATAAGAACGGGCAACAGCAACTGGGAATTCATCTTCCAGACTATCAACTAGCACAGTCATTTTCTGACCAATACGCTTTTGTAGTTTTGCTGCTGAAATGGCTTGCTGCACTTCCATGAAGCGTTCATAACGCTCTTGTTTGATCTCTTCTGGCACATGATCAGGAAGATCGTTTGCAGTTGCACCTTCAACTGGTGAATAGGTAAAGCAGCCGACACGATCTAACTGCGCTTCTTTTAACCATTCCAGCAAAATTTGGAAATCTTCTTCAGTTTCACCAGGGAAACCCACCACGAATGTTGAACGAATTACCAATTCAGGGCATTTTTCACGCCACAATTTAAGGCGCTCTAAGGTATTTTCACTATGCGCTGGTCGCTTCATCAATTTTAAGATGCGCGGACTGGCATGCTGAAAAGGAATATCTAAATATGGCAGGATTTTGCCCTGCGCCATCAAATCAATCGCAGCATCAACATGTGGATATGGATAAACGTAATGTAAACGCACCCAGATACCTAACTGACCGAGGGCTTCACACATGTCATAGAATTTGGTTTTAACAGGCTGACCATTCCAGAAATCCAGCTTATATTTGGTGTCTACACCATAAGCAGAGGTATCCTGAGAAATGACCAGAATTTCTTTTACACCAGCACGTTTTAATGCAGCGGCTTCATCCAGCACTTTTCCGACCGGACGAGACACAAGGTCGCCACGCATACTTGGGATAATGCAGAATGTACAACGATGATTACAGCCTTCCGAGATTTTTAAATAAGCATAATGCTTCGGTGTTAAACGAACACCTTGCTCAGGGACTAAGTCAATAAATGGGTTGTGTTTTGGCGGTGCTGGTACATATTCATGTACTGCTTCCATTACATCTTGATAGGCTGCTGCACCTGTAACTTTAAGAACATTTGGGTGCATCTGGCGAATTTTGTCTTCATCTTTACCTAAACAGCCTGTAACGATGACTCGGCCATTTTCGCTCATGGCTTCGCCAATCGCATCTAAAGACTCTTGTACTGCAGATTCAATAAAACCACAGGTATTTACAACTACCAGATCCGCACCATCATAATCTGATGCAACTTGATAACCTTCAGTCTTTAACTGAGTTAAAATTCGTTCAGAATCTACCAATGCCTTAGGACAACCTAAAGATACAAAACCGACTTTGGGGGTCTTCATGAATCTGCGCTCCACTTGAATCGGCGTATTGTATGACTTTTCTTGGCTTACGCATAGCTGCAAAGCCATCTCTTTGTGTAATGCACCAAAATACGACCAAAATTTTAAATAAAATCCACAAGCGCACTATTTTGGAACATAATAATTTATTGAAATCACTGCATGTATGTGAAAAATACTGCATAAATCCCTTTTTTTAGAATTAAGTTGTTGAAATTTCATTAATACAAAGTTGGCTTGTATTTTGCATAAAGTACATTTTAGAAGTTAATGGCTATTCATTAAAATTTATATTTATTGCGCCATTTTAAAACAGGATGATTCACAAATGGATCAACAGAACATTATCGACTATCGGCTCTTAGTAGATAATTTGAGCACTGCCATTTTACTGGTCGATAGTCAGCTTAATATTTTTTATTTAAATTCTGCTTGTGAAGCATTATTTGATATCAGTTTGCTGCGTGCATCGGGTCAGCCTGTTCTTAACTTGTTACATGCACACGACGACACATTCAACACACATGAAGCTTTATTAAACACTTTGGAAAGTGGACAACACTACACCCGTCGCGAAGCGGTCATTAATGTTAACTTTAAAGCGATTCATGTCGACTATACCGCTTCTCAACTGAATGCGGGCAAAAGCTATCACCCTCTTTTATTGATTGAACTCAACCCGATTGACCGTATGTTGAAAATTTCAAAAGAAGAAAATCTGGTTCAACAGCATCAAGTGGCTCGCCAGTTAGTGCGTGGTGTTGCACATGAAATTAAAAACCCGTTAGCAGGTATTCGTGGTGCGACTCAATTACTGGCACGTAGTTTAAATGATGATCGTTATGGTGAATTTACCGACATTATTATTAGTGAAGTCGATCGTTTGACCAATCTGGCGGATACGATGCTCGGCTCACGTCAATTACCGAGCTATGAACATGTCAATGTACATGAACCACTGGAACGTGTTCGCTCGCTGATTGCCAACCAGACAAAAAAGAAAATCAAGATTACCCGCGATTATGACCTTTCCTTACCCGATGTCATGGCAGACCGCGATCAACTGATTCAGGTCATGCTCAACATTAGTGTCAATGCTGTACAGGCCATGACCGAAAATAAAGACTTTTTTACTGACTCAGAACCAGAGCTGGTGTTGAGAACCCGCATCCAGCGTCTAGTCACGATTAACGGCGTCCTCAATCGATCAACCGTGCGTATTGATATTGAAGACAATGGCCCCGGCGTTCCTGAAAGTATTCTGGAATCAGTTTTCTATCCTTTAGTCACAGGACGCGCCAAAGGTACAGGACTGGGACTCAGTATTGCTCAAAATATTATGCATCAACATAACGGAATGATTGAATGTCAATCAGTTCCAGGAAAAACCGTATTTAGCTTATATCTACCTTGGGAGTTAAACCATGTCACGAAATAAAATTTGGGTAATAGATGACGATCGTGCCATGCGTTGGGTACTGGAAAAAACCTTTAAAGAGGAAGGTTTCGATGTCACCAACTTTGAAGAAGCCCAAACTGCGCTTGAACGCTTACATGAGGATGCACCAGATGTCATTCTGACGGACATTCGTATGCCTGGGATTGATGGCTTAACTTTTCTTTCTAAAGTGAAGAATACTCATCCTGACTTACCTGTCATTATTATGACCGCACACTCAGATTTAGAGTCTGCTGTCTCAAGTTATCAAACAGGTGCATTTGAATATTTACCGAAGCCTTTTGATATTGATGAAGCATTAGCGCTGGTTAATCGTGCAATTTTGCATATTAATAAGTTACAGCAACAAGAAGCCACCAAAGCAGCTTCTCCATTACAGTCGACTGAAATCATCGGTGAATCGCCTGCGATGCAGGAAGTTTTCCGAGCCATCGGTCGCTTGTCACAATCGCATATTACCGTATTGATTAATGGTGAATCGGGCACAGGTAAAGAGTTAGTTGCTCACGCCTTACACAAGCATTCACCTCGACGCGCCAAACCTTTTATTGCGCTGAATATGGCGGCGATTCCAAAAGACCTGATCGAAACCGAATTATTTGGTCATGAAAAAGGTGCTTTTACAGGTGCAAATACGCAACATCAGGGTCGTTTTGAACAAGCCAATGGCGGTACTTTATTCCTTGATGAAATCGGTGATATGCCCTTTGAAACCCAAACACGTTTGCTACGTGTTCTGGCCGATGGTGAATTCTATCGTGTGGGTGGGCATATTCCCGTTAAGGTCGATGTACGTATCGTTGCGGCAACCCATCAAGATCTTGAGAAATTAGTCAATGAAGGCCGTTTTCGTGAAGACCTTTATCATCGTTTGAATGTGATTCGAATTCACATTCCAAAACTGTCTCACCGTAGCGAAGACATCCCAATGCTGGCACAGCATTTCTTAGCACGTGCAGGCAAAGAACTTGGTGTCAGTCCAAAAATCTTACGTACTGAAACCACTGATTATATGCAGCAGCTCCCTTGGCCCGGAAATGTTCGTCAATTAGAGAATACTTGTCGCTGGTTAACAGTGATGATCACGGGACGTGAAGTTTATCCTGAAGACCTACCTGCTGAACTGAAGCAAGCCTCTGTCCAAAAGACAAGTGATAGTCAAGCAGCATCAAATACCAGTCCTGCTTTAGTTGAGCGTATCGCAGTTCATCATTGGGATGAGCTATTAGGTCAATGGGCAATCCAGAAACTTAAAAATGGCGAAATGAAGATTCTTGATATCGCTACCCCAATGTTTGAACGTACGCTGATTAATGCGGCCCTACAACAAACGCGCGGCCGTAAGCGTCACGCAGCTGAACTTTTAGGTTGGGGCCGAAATACCCTGACTCGGAAATTGAAAGAACTGGGCATGGACTCGACAGATGACGATGAAGAGGAAGAAAGCCGCTCTGCTTAAATAACACCAAAAAGCGAGTCGAAATGACTCGCTTTTTTAACATTTTGAGATCTTTTGAAACACACCTAAATTTCATAGTCATACAATAGATATGGTTTTTGTTATACTAGTAACACCCCAACATCCCAAAAGTAAATAATGACCGATCTTTGTTATCCAAGCTGTAGTAAACCGCAAACCCGTCGAGGACATGAACGTCGCCTTGCCCTATTATTGTGCGCAACCGATTTATTTCTTGAGAAAGGTTATGAAGCGGTTTCTCTGGATGATATTGTCAATCATGCGGGTGGTTCAAAAACCTCTATTTATAAATATTTTGGCAATAAAGAAGGTCTGTTTACTGCAATTTGTGATTATCGTCGGGAAGTTTTCTTTCAAGGGGTATGTTTGCCTTATGTTCCAGAAAAAACTGATTTAAGAGCCTACCTGACCCAGACACTGCATCGTTTTTATCAGCATATTATTCAGCCTGAAAATATTGCTTTTATGCGCATGTTTACTGAACAATCACAAAAAGATATCCAGCTCGCTCATTATTTCTATAATCAATGCGCGCTCAATATTCAAAACACCATTGCCTATGCACTTGAGCATGCACATAACAACAATGAAATTTTCTGTGCTCAACCTAAATTTTCTGCAATGATGTATTTTGGTACGCTAAGAGATGTCGAATGGCGCAATCTTATGGGGTTAGATGTGCCAGAAAACGACATCGAAATCATTGATTATATTAACTATTCTGTAGACTTGTTTTTAAAGGCTCATCAAAAGGTCTAATTCTTTTGCATTTTCTTGAACCTATAGTATAGTAGTCAATTCTTTTTTATCCACCACTCGTCAAACAACAATTAATTATTGATTTTTCTCAATAATTATTGTGGGAGTAGCTATGGCGCTTCGGCATTTCCTAACTTTACGTGACCTATCCACACTAGAACTGCAACGCATTTTAGATCGTGCACAAGAACTCAAACGCATGCAACATAGTCATACGCTGTATCAACCGTTTGCAGGTAAAGTTTTAGGAATGATTTTCGAGAAATCGAGTACACGTACACGTATTTCTTTTGAAGCGGGTATTTGCCAATTCGGTGGTAGCGCGATCTTCCTTTCTCCACGTGATACACAATTAGGACGTGGTGAGCCAATTGAAGACTCAGCTCGTGTTATTTCAAGTATGCTGGATATCGTGATGATCCGTACTTTCGGACATGACATCGTCGAACGTTTTGCATCATATTCAAAAGTTCCAGTCATCAACGGTCTGACCGATGATCACCACCCTTGCCAGCTACTTGCTGACTTACAAACTTTTCAGGAACACCGCGGTAGCATCGAAGGCAAAACGGTTGCATGGATTGGTGATGGCAACAATATGTGTAACTCATATATTGAAGCTGCACATATGATGGGCTTTAAACTTAAAATTGCTTCACCAGAAGGCTATGAGCCAAAACCTGAGTTTTTAGCTGAATTTGCGGATTGCGCAGAAGTATTCAATAAAGCAGAAGATGCCGCTGTCAATGCCGACCTGATCGTCACTGATGTATGGGCAAGCATGGGACAGGAAGAAGAACAGAAGCTACGTGAGAAAGCCTTCTCAGATTTTCAGGTTAATGAAAAACTCATGGACTTGGCGCATCCTGATTGCCTCTTCATGCACTGCTTACCAGCACACCGTGGTGAAGAAATTTCAGAAAACATGCTTGACCATAAAAATGCTGTGGTTTGGGATGAAGCTGAAAATCGCCTGCATGCTCAGAAAGCATTGATGGAATTCTTACTCAATGAGAATCTTAAGAAAGATTAAGTAATAAAAACAGCATCTTTTGATGCTGTTTTTATTTGTGCGCTTTAAATTGAACACTGAAATAAAAACACTTATAGTAAGCTAAGCCCTTTAGAATAAGTTTCTCATCATATGAGAACCTCACTCAACACACAGCGGACGTTATGACTTCACTCGAACAAGCATTATCTCAAATACCAAGTTTTTCTTTGGTGCATGAGCATCTGTTTAGCTCAGCTCAACCAACAGCCGAGCAATTACAACAGATTAAGGAATATGGTTGCAGTACGGTCATTAACCTTGCGACCAGCAAATCAGAGCGCTATTTAGCGAATCAGGATCAAATCTGTCTGGATTTAGGTCTGAATTATATTCACATTCCAATTGATTGGGACGTACCTTGTTCTGAGCAATGTTTATTAATTTTAGATTTAATTGACCATTTGGTTCAAAACGAGATCGTTTGGCTACATTGCACTGAGAATACACGTGTAAGTAGCTTAATGTACTTATATCGTCAGTTTTATCTCAATATGGATCTACCGACTGCACAAGAATTACTACATCAGATCTGGGAACCGAATGAAACATGGACGGGTTTAATTCATAGTATTACTCTACAGCTGCAAGGCCGTAAAGCAACACAAGAATTAGAGCAGTCACTCATCAATACCAATCATTTTGCTTGATAGAAATTATATAAACACGCATCAAGATTTAGATGTGTGTTTATATAAGATGTTAGTTACTAATTATCAACTTTAATTAGTTGTAATGCATTATTCATAGAACCAGATGATCTAATTCTAAATTTGGTAGAGCCATTAGGAACTAAATTTAACTCTTCTGTTACTCTTGCATATGGACAAAAGCCAGATGGCGAAAATTCGACTTCAATCGATGTAGATTGAGGCTTAACATAGATCATCGCCTGTTGATTTGATTTAATCGTTAGAATTTTTTTGTTATCAATAGATACAATAAAATTGCAAGCACTACCCCAAACACCCTTATCTCTTAATATCACTAGACTTGCATTTCGCTCATCTGTTTTTGACTGATACTCTGGTTTAAAAAACTTATTAATTTGTACTGTTGAAGCTTTCTCTATAGTCGTTGCTGTAGTACAACCAGTAATAGAAACGATACAAACTAAACCCAGAATTAAATTTTTCCCTCTTTTACCACTTTTTACATCTAAAAAAATTACTTTTAAAACTTGAAAAATTCATCTTATATCAAATGAAAATTACTAATTTCACATTATTTTGCTTGATGTGAAACCAATACGGTTGCAGTTGCCAGAATTCCTTCTTGACGACCTGTAAAACCAAGCTTCTCTGTCGTTGTGGCTTTAATGCTAATTTGAGTCACATCCACATCTAATACATCGGCAATACTTTGGCGCATTTCCAAATTATGTTTAGCCAGTTTTGGACGTTCACACGCTACGGTAATATCCGCATTATTCAGCTGATAACCACGATCTAAAATCAACTGGTATACATGTTTTAGCAACAAACGACTGTCTGCACCTTTATATTCTGGATCTGTATCTGGAAAATGCTGTCCAATATCACCCAGCGCCAAAGTACCCAATAATGCATCACTCAGTGCATGCAAGACCACATCGCCATCCGAATGTGCTTTTAAACCATGCGTATGTGGAATTTTGACGCCAGCTAAAGTAACAAAGTCACCATCTTCAAATGCATGTACATCAATCCCTTGTCCAATACGAATTTGAGCAACCATATGATTTTCCTTTTACAATATACCGAACTAATCTTGTATTCAGGCTTTCTATTTCGCTATAGTACGTTGAGCAAATTAGACTGAAAGTATAAGTGATTATGCTGTTTAACACTGTAAGAAATCAATTAAAGAAATCTGGTTATATCATCACATTGGGTTGTTTTTGCTCAACATTTGCCTATGCGGAATCTATTGACTGCAGCAGCACCGCTTTGGAAGCACAAAAAATATGCACCAAGCAATATAAAGAACAGCGTCAAAAGCTGAATAGCAAGTTTTTAACAGCGTATCTGGTGACGGATGCGCCTTTACAATTGTTACATGATACGCAGACACAGTGGCTCAACCAGATACAGCAATGTAAAACCAAAACCTGTTTTCAGCAGCAATTTGAAGCGCGTCTGGATGACCTGAACTTTTACACGTCAATGAACCAGACTTTGACCCAACATTACCTAAAATATGAACAGGGCAAAATCTCATCTCAACCTGTTCATCTGCAAATTCATCAGCTCGATAAAGACAAGTTAAAAATTGAAGGGATCGCTTACCGCAATCCCAACAATCGTCTAGAAACTCAAACCATGTCATTGCTTGCTTACAGCACCCCTGAGCAAAAAAATCAGATCATTGATAATGAAAAAAAATGCCAATATCAGTTTGATTTTCAGAAAGCACTTTTGATTGTCAAATCAGAGCAGAAAGGTTGTGAGCGTTTTACAGGGATTTATCGTCTGTACGATTAAAGCTTCAGTAAAGTAAAGCCGATGTTCTAACATCGGCTTTATTGTTTCAGCTTGGGAATTTTTGCGCAATTTCCTGACTAATCAACACTGCCGTTGCAGCAGATAAAGTCCAGCCTAGATGTCCATGCCCCGTATTATAAAAGACTCGTGCTTGCTTACCTTGTTTTACCACAGGCAGCATATTCGGCATCATTGGACGTAATCCTGCCCACGGCACCACATGTTCAGTCGAAATATCGAAATTCTGGTTGACCCAGTTAATTAAAGGTTGAATCCGGTCAGCACGAATATCCCGATTATAACCATTAAACTCAGCCGTTCCCGCAATACGTAAACGATCTGCACCTAGACGAGAGGTTACAATTTTTGCACTCTCATCCAGCAAACTGACCCACGGCGCATTATTTACACTACGCTCATCTTTAAGCTGGACAGTGATCGAATAACCTTTGACTGGATACACATTTACACTATCCCCCAACATATCAGCCAATTGATAACTGCCGACTCCACCACAAACCAGCACCACATCTGCAATAATTTCCGTTATACCATCCGCAGTTGGGTTCACATTTTCCGAGCTGTTTTTGCAATGAACAATTGCTTTGTCTTGATTGAACTGAACATCAACCACATCCAGACCAAAACAATATTTTGCCCCATATTGCTGAGTTCTTTCTGCTAACCCCACAGAATATTTATGGATATCCCCCGTTGCATCCCCAGCAGTGTAATAACCACCAAAATATTCGCCTGTTAAGGTCGGTTCAATTGCTTTCATTTCCTCAGGCGTAATTGCATTCCGCTCAAGTTTGCCTTCAACCAGTACATCGTTGACTCTTTTGGCAATCTCATAGTCTTCTCTGGTGTGATACATATGTAAAATGCCACGTTTTTCCAAATCAAAAGAAAGACTTTCTTTTTCAGCAACTTCAAATAGACGTTGTCGAGCCAACAATGCCAAACGCACGGTTTCAATGGTATTGGCTTTATAGTTTTTAATATGCGTTAAAAATTCAATTAACCAGCGATATTTATGCGCACTAAAGGATGGGTTGAGCAGCAATGGTGCATCTTTCTTACTCATCCACTTAATGCCTTTCAGCACCGTGGCTTTCTGGTTCCAGACTTCTGCATTACAAGCAGATAATTGTCCGCCATTGGCAAACGAAGTCTCCATTGCTGGAAAAAGATGACGATCGATCACCGTCACTTCATAGCCCAGTTTAATTAATTCATAAGCAGACGTTACACCCGTAATCCCCGCACCAATAACAACAACATGTGGCATAGCAAACTCCTTGAAATGCATAACATTTCATAATGCTTAGCCCCATCTGTCATGGTACCTGAGAGTTTCGGCAGATGATTACCAATTAATCATTAAGCCTTCCCCTTCGGTGAGTGTTTATCGTAGAAGAAAAATGTCCTGTGTTCCTACAAATTGAGCACTGCTCTCCAGATTTTATGTCTATTATTACAGTCCTTCTGCCTGAGAGTTTCCGGGGTCGTTGCTCCTTCGGCGAGTTCATTGAAGAACTTCTCTCCCGCAATAATATTTATATCCTTATAAGCAATATATATGCCGTTCCAAAATACGCACACTAAAATCTTGTAAATGTTTGTAGATCAAGATTTATACGTATGTACTTATTTATCGAGCATAAAAAAGCAGACTCGATGTCTGCTTTTAAATCTTAGAATTTACATTGCAAAATTTGCTCGGAGAATTGACCTTTCCAAAGTTCACGCAATGTTGGTAAATAGAATTTTTCACCAATCATCACCAGTTCAGCATCAATCAAGGCATGAATCTCATGCATTAACACATAGTCCAAGGCAATCAAGGATAATTGAGGTTGTGCCTGTGCAATCTGCTTACGCTTAACTTGTGCTTTTTTAACCAGCTCGTTGGCAAAGTTCTTATCTTTATAAGTCGTAATCGCACTTAAACGAAGCTCAATCACGCCCCAGCCTTCCAGTAACTTTTTAAATACTTCAAAATCTTTTGAGGTTGCTTCCCAAGTTACATTTTCCAGATTATTGTCTTCTGGCAATACAGGTAACAGTAAATCAGCCGTACTTGGAAAAATTTTCTTTAAATTCAACAGAAACTTAACAGGATTTTCATTGGGTAAATCAGAGAACTGAATGTTGGTTTTAGTATCTGTTAAATAAATAGAGAGCATAATGAAGCAACAGTTTGGTCAATCAAAAGTGTATTGTACGCAGTTCACTTTATAAAAACTACTCTCATAAAAAATCCTTCTATAAGCAGAAGGATTTTTTATCTTACTGATTAAATATTTTTATTTGCTATTTGGCGAAACCATATTTTCAGGTTTAACCACTTCATCAAATTGCTCTGCTGTCACTAAACCTAACTCCACAGCCACCTGTTTCAAGGTTTTATTTTCCTTGTAAGCTGTTTTCGCAACTTTAGCAGAGTTTTCATAGCCGATCACAGGATTCAGTGCTGTCACCAACATCAATGAATTATGTAAGAAGTGATCAATCTTGTCGCGATTCGGTTCAATACCGACCGCACAATGGTCATTAAAACTATTACATGCATCACCAAGCAACTGAATGGATTGCAATAAATTATAAGCAATCACTGGCATAAACACATTCAGCTCAAAGTTTCCTGATGCACCCGCCACGTTAATCGTTGTGTCATTCCCTAAAACTTGAGCCACCACCATGGTCATCGCTTCACTCTGAGTTGGATTGACCTTACCCGGCATGATACTCGAACCAGGTTCATTCTCAGGAATACGGATTTCACCAAAACCACAGCGTGGCCCACTTGCCAACCAGCGAATATCATTGGCAATTTTATTTAAACTTGCAGCCAAGGTTTTCAAGGCACCCGATGCAAATACTGCTGCATCACGACCTGCCAAAGCTTCAAACTTATTTGGCGCAGTCACAAATGGCAGGCCAGTTAATTCAGCTAATTGCTCAGCAGCTTTCACCGCATAATCAGGATGAGCATTTAAGCCCGTTCCAACCGCTGTACCACCCAAAGGCAATTCGTACAGTCCAGCCAAAGCCTGTTGTAATCGTTTTAAACCATGTTCCAGTTGTGATACATACCCACTAAACTCTTGTCCCAAAGTTAAAGGCGTTGCATCTTGTAAATGGGTACGGCCAATTTTAACAATGTCATCAAATTCTTCTGATTTACGCTGTAAGGTATTTTTCAGCTTTTCAACAGCAGGAATGAGTAGTTCATTGATTTGAAGACTTGCTGCAACATGAATTGCAGTCGGGAACGAATCATTGGTAGATTGAGCGCGGTTAACGTGATCATTTGGATGCACAGGTTTTTGCGCGCCTAATGCCTGACCTAGTTTCTGGTTGGCAATGTTTGCAATAACTTCATTACAGTTCATGTTACTTTGCGTACCAGAACCTGTTTGCCAAACCACCAAGGGAAATTGTGAATCCCATTGTCCAGCAATCACTTCTTCGGCAGCACCAACTATATATTGACTTAAATCTTCAGGAAGTTGTTTTAATTCAGCATTGGTGATCGCAGCAGCTTTTTTTACTAAGCCCATTGCACGAATCATCGGGCGTGGTAAGCGCTCCTGACCAATTTTAAAGTTCTGTAAACTTCTTTGCGTTTGCGCACCCCATAAGGCTTCATTCGGAACCTCGATTTCACCCATGGTGTCGTGTTCAATTCGCATTTGCATAAACAACCTCTGCTCTATTTGGTTAAAATTTTCACGGGCTGAAGCAAGCTAATGCTTTGGCTGGTTGTGGATATCCTAATCAAACCAGCTAAATATGTAAATAAGAATCATTATCTTAATTGCCTTTTAAGGTATTCAGATAAAAACGCCATTCATCTTCAATCATTTGTGCTAAAGGCCGTTTCGGTGTCCAGTTTAAAATACGCTGTGCTTTATCTATATTTGCACCAAGCTGAGCTAATTCCTCATGTTGATAGATTGCAGGCTGAACGCGAACTTCGGCCTGCGTCACCTTTGAAATCTCATCCAATAAACTTTGAATAGAGGTCAGTTGCTGATGGGCAATATTAAATGACTCCAGACATCCAGATTGCGTTTTTAGCCAATTCAAGGTCATTAAAATGGCATCACAAGCATCCAGAACATGTAAGAAACTACGCTCCACCGTGCCATCTTTGGTCTGAGCCTGATTTTGCAGTTCAATACAATCACGTTGCATCGCTGCAACTTGCAATGCTAAAGGCACAATATTTTTAGGGAGCTGAGTAACATACTCACCTAGAACGCCATGCTCGAATGCGCCAACAATATTAGATAAACGTAGATTGACTATCTTCCACTCAGGATCAACTTTATAAGTATCGGCAATAATGTCTTCTACCATTTGCTGCGAGCGGATATAAGGATTGGCATAACCGTAGTTAAAGACCGTATCTTCAGAGAGTGCGGTATCCGACTTGCCATACACCGCCAGACTGGACAGGTTTAATAATTGTCTCACGCCCATTCGTTGCATAGCACGTAACAAGCTCATAATGCTACTGACATTATCATTATAATATTCGAGCGGTTTTAGGGCCGATTCTTCAAGCGACTTAAAGCTTGCTGTATGAATAACGGTATCAATTGAATATTGTTCAAATACTTTATTTAAAGCAGGCGTATTACGTACATCTAGTTTTGCAAAAGGAATATACATGCCTGAAATATATTCCAAACGTTCCAAAGTTTGTAAAGTTGAGTTAGCCAGGTTATCAACAATGACAATCTCTTGCCCATGAGCCAATAAACTCAAAGCAATATGTGAACCGATAAAGCCTAAACCACCTGTCACCAAAATCATTGTATACTTACCTTCTTTTTAATCTGTCCATCATCATTTTGCCTACTATGACCATAGTGAATGTTCAATGAGTACACTACTGTTAATTACTTCCTCACCAACTTCTGTGATCGCATGGCATGCATTGGGTTTAGCGCAAGCATTACAAAATAAGCATGAAGAATTTCGTGTTTTCTTTTACCAAGACGCTGTTCATGTTGCGAACGATTTACAGTGGTTTCCTGATGATCAACGCAACCTGAAACAAGAATGGCAAAAGCTGGGCATTCGACTCCCTGTCTGTGTCAGTGCTGCCCTTGCTCGGGGAATCACTGATGCAAGCAATGCACAACGTCATTCGCTTCAACATCACAACTTGGCACAAGGTTTTGAGCTGGTTGGGCTTGGAGAGCTGGCTGATGCAGTGCAAAGCTGTTCTCGTTTAATTCAATTTTAATTTAAGTTCTTTAATAGAGTGTTGCTTTAAAAAGGTAAATTGTGTGAAATCTGTACTTGTCATCCTAACGCAGCCTAATTTAACGAATTTGCAGACCAATGAAAGTCTGTCTGCCACTATGGTTTTAGCAACCTTTGGTATTTCTGTCAAAGTATTATTAAGAGACGCTGCCTTGAGTTTATTGGACAATAAAATAGAATTTGACCAGCTAAAACATGCCTTTAAAATTGCAGCCAATATGGTGGACAGTTTTGAGTTCTATGATTTGACTCCAATCTTGGTTGAGACTAAAAATCAACAACTTAACATCATAAAGAATACCGATCAGGAAATTGAATTTATCGAGATTACCCCTGAACTCATCCGCTCATTTGATCATGTCTTGTATTGGTAAGGTATTTCACAATGAAAAATAGTGTTTTATTTTTAATCCAATCGCCTTATAGCAATCTCGATAAAATCTGGGAACAGTTGGTACAAATGGCACAATCTGATGATCATATCGTTATTATGGGTGATGCGACGTTGTCTATTCCATCTTCAGTTTTTAGCCACTATCCTCATCTTTACTGCTTAGCGAATGAACAGGAGATGCTGAGTAAGGAAGATCAGGAACAGGTTAAATCCATTGATTACGCAGCATTTGCAGATTTAGTTTTACAATTTGAACGTTGTATCACGTTAAAATAATGCTTTGATTCGATTTATTTAAAATTTACTTAGGCTATTTATGCAATTAGAGTTAGATCAAGACGGTCATCTGGTCGATTACACCATCTGGAATCCTGATGTTGCTCAGGAACTGGCGAAGACGCTGGACTTAGAACTTACCGATTGGCATTTTGATGTACTTCATGCAGTGCGCCAGTTTTATCAGCAGTTTGGACATTCGCCAGCAACCCGCCCACTGATTAAGTTTTTAATGAAAACTGTCAGTCCTGAGATTAATAATGCCGAGTTACAGCAACGATTTAATACAGGTCTGGTCGCTCGTCATTTAAGTCGCTTAGCGGGCGTACCCAAACCTGCAAACTGTTTATAAGAGTTCACGCAAATTTCTTTGCACACGCCACACATGCAATGACTGCAACCGTTACCGCAAACATTGCGATACTGACCTGCTCATGCAGAAGTACCGCTGCAATGATTAGTCCAAATATCGGTTGCAGGAGTTGTAATTGGCCTACAGTGGCTATTCCACCTTGCGCCAAACCCTTGTACCAGAAAAAGAAACCGATCAGCATACTGAACAATGAAACATAAGCTAAACCCAGCTTGGCAGAAATCGAGATCTGGTCAAAACTCACCGGCATATAGAGATAAGAAACCAGAAGCATAATCGGCAAGGTTAAAATCAGTGCCCAGCAAATCACTTGCCAACCACCCAAATGTTTCGAAAGCTGCCCACCTTCTGCGTAGCCAAAACCACAAAGCAATATCGCCAATAACATAAACAGGTCGCCATAATTAAATGACCATGTTCCTGTCTGGATCAACATAAAACCAAAAACCAGTGCGCCACCTAATATCGCAAATAACCAAAACACCAGATTAGGCCGTTCACCCCCTCGTAATACCCCAAAAATCGCAGTCGCCAATGGCAATAGCCCAACAAACACAATGGTATGTGCAGCACTTACATATTGAAGCGCCAAGGCAGTAAAAAGCGGAAATCCAATCACCACCCCGATGGCAACGTAAAATAAGGACAGCCAGTCTTTTTTCTGGGGTAACTTCTGACGTGATAATAAAACCAATGCCAAGCCTAAAAGTCCTGCTATCGCGGCTCTTGCTGCGGTTAAAAAGGTCGGACTAAAATCCATCACCGCAACACGGGTGGCTGGTAAAGAACCCGCAAAAATAACCACGCCAATGAATCCATTTATCCAGCCACTGCTTAAAGACTTCATTTAAATTCTCCAGATCTATATGCAGAATTTAAACTGTGCTATGGTGAATGCACCATACACAATGCAGTACAATTTTAAATAACTGTACTGGTATAAAGTCCAATACGGTCAGGCATAAACACATGAAAAGTACAAAAATCGATTTTGTGATACAGCATATTCATGAACAGATTAAAAACCGCTCTTTAGTGCCTGGCTCTCGGCTTCCTTCCGTTCGTGCATTGGCAGGCCTTTTAAATCTGTCTATTTCCACGATTGTAGAAGCGTATGAACGTCTAGCAGCACAAGGCCTGATCGAAGCAAAAACAGGTTCAGGCTTCTTTGTCGCAGGCCCGATTGCGCCATTATCTATCTCGGAAATTCATCCTAAAATTGACCGCAATATTGATCCCCTCTGGATTTCGAGACAAGCTCTAGAAGCAAAACAAGGGGTATTAAAACCCGGATGTGGCTGGTTACCAGATGACTGGATGCCCCATGAAAATATACGTAAAGCAATTCGCAAAGTCTCCAAAGCCAATTCAAGTATTCTCACTGATTATTCAACGCCGCTCGGTTTAGCGCCCTTGCGTGAATTACTTTCTCGTAAGATCTTAGCAAAAGGCATTGAAGCAGTTCCGAATCAGATTTTATTGACGGATTCTGGAACTCAAGCCATTGATTTAATTTGCCGCTATTTTCTGAAACCGAATGATGTCGTGCTGGTCGATGATCCGTGTTATTTTAATTTTCACGCCTTACTCAAAGTTCACCAAATTCAAATTATTGGTGTGCCTTACACACATACTGGGCCAGATATTGAGGCATTTGCGGAAGCGATTCACAAGCATAATCCCCGCTTATACATTACCAATTCAGGAATCCACAATCCGACTGGCGCAGTATTAACCGCATCCAGAGCCTATCAGGTATTAAAACTGGTTGAGCAGTCAAACCTGATTGTGATTGAAGATGATATTTTTGCAGATCTGGAACTTCATACGGTGCCACGCCTTGCAGCACTGGATGGCCTGTCTCGCGTTATTCATATTGGCAGTTTTTCTAAAACCTTATCGGGTGCAGTCCGGACAGGTTATATTGCAACCAAACCAGAATGGATTGAGGATTTAACTGATATCAAAATTGCAACCAGTTTCGGTGGTAATAATCTTTCCTCGGAAATTTTATTTTCAGCCTTAACGGATGGCAGTTATCGTAAATATCTCGATGAACTCAAAATAGATTTGGCAAAAGCTATGGACGTCACGGTTAAAAAATTAGAAAAAATGGGAATTACACCGTGGGTGAAACCTCAGGCAGGTTTATTTTTATGGTGTGAGTTAGCAGAGCATTTTGATACGGCACGAATCGCTCAATATTGTCTGGAACAAGGCGTTATTCTGGCGCCCGGCAATGCCTTTAGCCAAAGTCAGAATTTTAAAAATTTTATTCGTTTTAATGTAGCACAATGCCAAGATCCAAAAGTGTTCGAGGTGCTATCGCATGCAATTCAACAGGAAATAGCACATCAAAATCTTTAAAACCTAATAAGGAAATGATCATTTCATGGCCTTTTAGCCGATAAAATAATCCATGACTGGAATTTTACTCACTCCACATCAAGCACTTTTTTGTTTTTGCTCGATAAATGCAAAATAACCGGGCCCCGCAGCAACACGTACATCTTTAACATGGATAGGTTCATTACAATCTGAACAAATCACTTTAGGACTGATTTTCTTGCCACAGGTTTTATGCGTAAATTCGATTGGCTTGCCCAATCCCATATCCATCCATTTATCCGCCCATTGCACCATCGCCAGAAGGATCGGATACAGATCTAAACCTTTTTCGGTCAGTTGATACTCAAAACGTTCCTGACGGTCAACATAAGGCACTTTCATTAAAATCTCGTGCTCGACCAAACGCTTTAAACGTTCTGAAAGGACATGACGGGTTAAGCCAAGACTACGTTGAAAGTCATCAAAACGGCGTACACCCATAAATGCGTTGCGTAAGATGAGCATTGTCCAACGATCACCTAATACTGAAAGCGTCCGAGCCACTGAACATGGCTGATCGCCAATTTCTTCCCATTTCATTATTATCACCTAATCATTTTTTTAAAGTTTTTGCAGACATGGAATCTATGTCTTGAACCGTCGAAATTTGCCAAGGGGGTCGCCATTGCCTGCATTTCATGCCTTGTTTAAGTCGTTTTAACCAATAACATAATGCATGGACGAAATGTCAACAGCCCCTAACCAAGCAATATAAAATATACACTAAACCACCTTGTCCATCAGATGCAATATTGGCACTTGGCTAAAAGTGACAAAATTCACAAATTTTACTCATTTCTGCTGAACCTTTAATTGCGAATGAATACGCCGTTCACTTCCATTCCTGCTTCAGGCTGAATATGGGCAGGAATACGCACCAGACAGTTAGCCTGCATCAAATTACTCAACATATGCGATTGTTGCTTGGCAAGGCTTTTCAGCTTGAGCTGACCTTGTTCAAAATAGGCATGCATCCTTAAAAATCGTTCACGTGCATCGGACTTCAAATCATGGGTCAGTATTGCACTAAACCATTCCAGAGATTGAGTCTGGTTTTGTAAGGCATCGAATAGCGATTTACCATACATCTGCATACATACATAGACAGCTGCCGGATTGCCTGGCAAACCAAGTATGTAACAGTGATGATTTTGCGCTGTATATTCGGCAAAAAATAAAGGTTTACCCGGTTTTTGTTTCACCTTCCAGAAAACCTGCTCAAAGCCTGCTTCAAAGGCACAAGGACGCACAAAATCATAATCGCCCACAGAAACACCACCGGTAGTAATAATGACATCATAATGCGGTTTGAGCTGTTCGAAGCATTGCGTCACCTGTTCTGCTTCATCGGCAATATGGCGTATTTCTACCGCTAATCCATAATCTTGCAACCAAGCTTTTAACAGTGGGCCATTGGCATCAAACACTTTTCCAGCCTGTAAATCGTCAGGTGTTTCCGCAACTTCATCACCTGTAATCACGACGGCAACTTTAGGTTGTTTAAACACTTCAAGAGTTTTTACCCCAGCCATGCTCAGTGCTGCTAAAGCCCCAATATTAATGCGCTGCCCAAGCTCTGCCAGTTGCTGCCCACACTGAATTTCTTCACCTGTAAAGCGGATATCTGCCTGAGCCTTGATATGTTCAGTCAACCGAATCAGCTTATCGCTTTCAATATTTACAATTTCCTGTCGAGCGACATGAGTGGTTCCTTCAGGGATTTTCCCACCAGTAAAAATACGAACGGCTTGTCCATCCCTAAGCTGTACATCAGACTCACTGCCCGCTTTAATTTCTCCAATCACCGAGAAAGTAGCATCTTGCAAGTTTTCACGAGCGCTATGGATTGCGTAGCCATCGACTGCACTTTGTGAGAAGCTCGGTAAATTCACCTGAGAAACGATGGCTTGAGCCAGATAGCGATTGAGACACTCACCTAAAGGCAAGGTCTCGGTGGCTAAGGTTTTAGCTTGGCTTTGGATCAGTGCGAATGCCTCATCAATACTGATCAATCCTTTTTCAGCACCACATCCTGACATTATTCATAACCTCCCGGATGAGGTAAGTCTCGACATACATCAAAAATATGCACCAACGCTGGTAAAATCGCCGCCATAGATTCACTGGCGCCGCCACGGCTACCCGGTAACGTCACAACCAACGAACGATCAATAAATCCTGCAACACCACGTGACATCGCCGCATAAGGCGTCCGTTTCTGTCCAAATGAACGTGCCGCTTCCATCAGACCATCCAGCTTTCGTTCTAATAGCGGCTCAAGCGTATCCACCGTAATATCACGCTTGCCAATCCCTGTACCACCAACCGTCATGATGCAAGCATAAGATTTGGTTAACTCCAGAACCAGATCTTTTAATTGATCAGCTTCATCAGGCAGGATCTGATAATGAATCGGATCAAAGCCTGCTTCGGTCAAGGTCTCTACTACGGACTTTCCTGCAGTATCAGGTTTACGCCCCGCAGCCACCGTATCCGAAAGGACAATAACAGCCGCAGAAACAGGTTGGCGTAAAGTCCGCTTAAAATGGGATTTACCACCTTTTTTCTTCAGCAATTTGCATTGATCCAGACACAGCTCTTCAGGTTCACAATGCGGTTTCAGCATGTCATATAGCGTTAAGCCAGCCAGACTTGCAGCTGTCAAAGCCTCCATCTCGACACCTGTTGGCCCAATGGTTTCCACTGTGGTTAAGATCACCACATGATCCTCTTGCAAATCATACTCGACATCAGCACGATAAATCGGTAAAGGATGGCATAATGGAATCAGTTCATCTGTTCGTTTTGCTGCCAGAATGCCTGCAATACGTGCCGTTTTTAAAGCATCGCCTTTTTCGGTATTTCCATCACGCAGTAACTGAATACAATGTGCGGGTGCATGTAAAATTGCTTGTGCTTCTGCTACACGGTAACTTTCGGGTTTCATCCCAACATTTTTCATTTTTAACTTCCTAACGCTTTATTCGTGTGTATGCGCATGTGTGCAATTTTCTGGATGATGAGCATGTTGATGCCTTTCAGTGTGAGACGTTGATTCAGCAGTATCTTTGCGGATACAACAACCTTCAACATAGTGACTGGTACCATCCATGAAAAATTCTTCTTTCCAGATCGGTACTTCATGTTTTACCCGTTCTACGGCTTCTTCGCAGGCTTGAAAAGCTTCACGGCGATGAGCAGCATAAGCAATGGCAATAATGGCAGTTTCACTGACCTCTAAATAACCAATACGATGCATGACCCGAACATAAGAGACTTGATATTTCTCTTTGACTTGCTGCTCGATTTCCCGAATCATCTTTTCAGCAACTGGCGTATAGGAGGTATATTTCAATGCCTTGACTGCTTTACCTTCATGATGATTACGCACGGTTCCAATAAAGATATCAACGCCACCACATTCAGGAAATGCCTGTATTGGGTCGAAACTGTCGAGGCTTAAAGCCTGATCTTGAACTCTGGCAAATTCACGCATATTTATCCCCCTGCCACTGGCGACAACAGTACTAAAGTACAAGATTGATCTAATTCCATTTGACGTGTCACAATATCTTCTCCTATTGCACAGGCACATTTTTCCATTGCCTGATGTGCTTCTGGATAAAGCGTTACAATATGGGTTAATACATCTTTAACACTTCGATTTTCTGCAAACTCAAATGCAAGCGCCTTTGGCAACAACCTTTCAATTGCGCCAAAAGCTTCAATTTTGATCTCAATGGTTTGCATATTTTCTCCAGATCAATTGCTCTTTAACCACCCAGCATGTGCATACTGATTTTACGGGCTTGTTGATGTTGTATCGCATGATAGCCTTTGGCTTTATGCCAGATGTAAGGCTTAACCTGTTGGTCGAGTTGCAGCAATGCACTCTGCTTTGACTCATTATTTTGCTGAATTAAATCGTGTAAATAGGGCTTAATATTTAAGCCTTGTTGAGCAAATAGACAGTTATACAGTTCGCCCTGAGCCGTTAAACGGATTCGATCACAGTCCCCACAAAATGAATGGGTAATAGTCGAAATAATGCCAAGTGGATAATGTCCATCAAGCTGATAAATACGCGCAGGCTCATGCTGCTGTTGTAAGACCTGAACATCATAATGAGGCTGGAGCTGCGCTAAAATTTCTGCTTCACTCACCACAGCATCATCTGTCCAATGCTGATCTCCATCCAATGGCATAAATTCAATAAAGCGCAATGGAATGTTCTGTTGTTTTGCCCACTGTACCATCGGCAAAATCTGGTCATCATTATGACCTTTCATCAACACACAATTGAGTTTAAAGGGTAGCCCTGCTTTTTTTGCAGCCTCTATGCCACTCAGTACGGGTGTAAGTTCTTTTTTGGTCAGTTGCTTAAACTGGGTCGGATTCAGGCTATCCAGACTAATATTGAGATCATCTAAACCCGCCTGTTTCAATGCTTCGGCATATTTTGCCAAATAATGGGCATTGGTCGTGATCGAAATCCGTTTTAAGCCGAGTGCTCTTAACTGTTGTAAATCAGCAATAAAATGAACCACGCCCTGACGCATTAACGGTTCACCGCCCGTAATACGAATATTTTCAATTCCTTGTCCAACCATATACTGGCAAAAAGCAAATAAGGCTTCGAAACTGAGCAAATCCTGTTTCTTCATCCATTCAGGATGCTCAGGCATACAATAAATGCATTTGAAATTGCAGCGATCTGTCACGGAAATCCGTAACTTACGCTTAATACGACCATACTGATCCTGAAGAATCGGTAAAGTCGTTTTAAGTTTCTCATGCTTCATCATACGCACTCATTTGTAGATCTTTTTACTGGCCAAGCACAAGTTCTGTGCAAGCTTGTTCATATATCGAGCTAAAGCTTTTTATTACAGCAATAATTATTCCAAGCACATCCTTTGTTCAGGCTTGTTGTTGCTTATTCAAACAAATAAGCAACACTTTCAATTTACGCATAAAAATATCTGATGTCTTGCATATTTTTGTTCAAAATCCTTTGCACTATTTTCAGGCAGCTTTCCTTGTATTGATAACATTTAGTGCATGATGCTCATAAAATCAATATGCTGATCGTCTAAACCGTCAAATGCTGTAAACGCACAGGTACATATTTATGATATGGCGTCTTGGACAACGGATCACAATGCCCTGTTGAGGTCAGACGGTTCAATTGTGGCCCGACTGGCTCAGCGCCAGCATAACTTAATCCATAACCATGCGGTAACGACACTACACCTTTTCGCATCCCTTCATCAAGCTCAACCGTAACCTGAATACGCCCATGCTCTGAAATACATTGCAGCATTTGTCCTGTTTCAACACCTAACGCCAAGGCATCATCAGGATTCATTCTTAAACGTCCTTCTGCATCCACTTTACGCCATGCTGGATCTCTATAGATCTGATTCGCATTGTAGCTACGTCGTTCACCTGCCAGTAAAATAAAAGGATAATCTGCTGTGGCTGCAAATTTCTGATGCTTTAATTCAGCCAGCTCTATAAACATTTCTGGAATTGCCAAACGAATTTTTTTGTCTTTATAGGCAATCAGCTCCCAGACATCAGCATAATCATGTGCAGACAATACAACGCCTGAACGCTTTTTCAAAATGGCCTGAAAAAGCGTTACCCCAAGATTAAAACGATTGCCTTCATAGCCCGCCCGCTTCACTGCTTTGAAATGCTGTGCTGCGTATTGCATACATAAAGGCAATAACAAAGCTGTCGAGGCAGCATCATCGGGTAATGTTTTGCCCAAAGTGCGATATACAATGGATGCCGCATAAGGAATCAGCTTCTTATTTTTTACAAAAGAGGCGCCAAGCGCTGCGAAATAGGCAAGATAAGCTGTTTTTGCACGATCTTTTTCCGCAATTTTGCTCAGGAGTGGAAACTGTCGGGGAATAACCTGCATGGCTTCCAGTAATCGCGTATAAATTTCCGCTTCAGGTAAAGTATTACCTTGTGCTTTAAAAAGTGGATGCCTTAAATGAAAGCCATTTTTAGGAAATTCTAAGTTGAATCCCGTAAATTCCCATTTTTCGAATTGGGTATGCGCTGGTAAAACATAATGTGCCAGACGCGCAGTTTCTGTCATTGCCACATCAACCACCACCAAAAGTTCCAGTGACTGAAAGGCTTGCTCATAAGCGCTAGTATCAGGATAAGTCAGTAAAGGATTGCAACTATCCACGAATACGGCACGAACTCGTTTTTCCCCAGCCTTTAAAATTTCATCAGGCAAAATATTCGGAGGAAAGAAACCAGAAATGGGGAACATTTTATGGTGAACTGTACGGCGATACTTTGGATTCCGCTCATCGGTATTGCTCAGGATTGGAATAAACATGGTATGTAGGTTATTGGTTCCCTGCTGACCAAAATGTCCTGTAAGTAAATACAAAAGTTTTTCCAAATAACCATTCAATGTCGTATTTAAAGTGTGTTGAATACCTAAATCAATACGTACACAGCCACGTTTGGCTTTGGCAAAGTCACGCACGATCTGATAAATCAACTCAACCGAAACATCCGCTTTCTGGATATATTCCGCTATCGGAATCGCTTTAAACGCCTGTTTAACTTCGTCAAAACCATGTGTATGTTGCTGAATAAATTGCTGATCATACAATTCCTCTTTCAGCAGGATTGCGATCATGGCAGACATCAGATAGGCATCTGTTCCAGGCTTCAGTTGTACATGAATATCGGCTTGTTTAGCCGTTTCGGTAACACGTGGGTCAAACACCACCATCGTCCGATTCGGATCTTTCTTAATATGTTTCAAGGTATCACGGGCATTGGGAATGCCGTGTGCCTGAAAAGGATTGGTTCCAATAAACAGGACATAGTCCGCATGCTCGACATCCTCCGTGGTATGACAGGCTTGACTTCCGAACAAACGACCATTGACCCAGAAATCTCCGGTTTTTTCTTGGGCTAAGGAGTTATAAGAATAAAAACTTTTCATGGCATATAACAGTTGCCGACCATAGGCAGCTCCCAAATGGTTTCCCTGCCCACCACCACCGACAGAAGCGAATGCCGTTCCCCCATGCGTATCCCGAATCTGTACAAGCTGATCAGCAATCTCCTGAATTGCTTGATCCCAACTGATTTCCTTAAATGAACCATCGACTTGACGTTTTAATGGCGCGGTTAAACGATCTGCATGCTGCTGGTAATGCTGCAAACGTGCTGCTTTTTGGCAAATATAGCCTTGAGAAAAAGGATGCTGGGTATCACCTTTTATCTTTTTAAACTGATTATCTGCAATTTCAACACTCAGCCCACAGTTGCGTGAACATAAAATACAAGCCGTTACATCCTGTCTTGGTGCTGTTCCAGTCGTCATTGTTCTCACCTTATTGTTTTATGAATATTGGCCCATTAAACAGATTTGCCCTGCTGAACCCACCACACGAATATGTTGCTCAGTGCTGATTTCTACTTGGTTATGTTTTGAGGGTAATTTAACAGGTTTTAAAAAACGAACATCAATTTGCTGAATTGGCTCAGGAAGCAACTCAAAGCTACGTGCAAATACGCCAAAACCATGTAGGACTTTTTGTCCAAAGCTCGATAGTTTTGCTAACGGCCCAACCCAATGAATTGGATTAAAATCACCCGTCAATAATGCAAACTTAAAACCGTCATCGGCTGTCGCAGACCATTCGCCTAAACCGTGCCAGCTTTCATTATCTGTCGTTTCAGTACGCTTGGTTTTCTCAAAATTGGGTAAAATAAATGCCATATGCAATACCGCTTCGACCAGCGTTGGCTGAGTGATCGTACCCGTGATAATTTGCACTGAAACACGTGCCAAGCCATTACGCTCATCCACAGATGCGATCTTGGCCTGAATCAATAGCTTTTCATTTCTGGGAATGTCACCATGAATCTTTAGGCTCACACCTTGATTGATGACCTGACTAAGCGGGTAATTTGTTTGTAAAAGCAGACGGGTTGCAAATGAAAGCCCCCATTGCGAAACCATATGTGCGGGGATTGAATCTGGATATTTATGGGTTGATGCTCCACTCCATTCAATATAATGCTTCACCAACTCATCGCTTGGTGGCTGAATAATTTCTTTAATCGGTGCCAGCGCTTGCCAATCACCTTGCTGAACTTTAGCTTTTGAGAAGCTTCGCAATACAATTTTCCCAAGCCCAGCCAAGGTTGCCTGATGCTCGAATAAAAACTGCAATGGAATCTGCTGATAACGAACTGCCCTCATCTCTTACTCCTTCTTCCTTTTATTTTTCTATTACGATGTTCACTGCACGCATACAAGTATTGGCTTAATTGCATCGAGCCTGACATGTTTGAAATTTAATTCAGTTCCAAAATAGAACTCAACAAAAGAAAGGTCAAGACCTTCTGTCTGAATTAGGAAATAATGACAGACGCATGCAAACGACCATTTTTATTTATATCTTATAGAAATAATAAATAACGATATAAAAATTTAATTAGTGATTAATACCTCATGTCTTTTATTTAGACATGATATTCTCACAAAGAATTAAAATGCATACCAAACATCCTAATTTAATAAACAAAAAATTAGACAAAATATTTCCTTTATATCTCAAACAATTACCTAAATATCAAAATTAAAACAGGCTAAAATACTGATAATAAAAAAGGACCTTTGCATATTAATACAAAAGCCCTTTCATATGAGACATATTACAACAAACTGATCCAAGAATGATTAACCAATCACATAATACTCATCAATATATTAACTTCTTATGTTTTAACATTAGATCTTTCTTTTCACTAGATAATTGCTCATTCATATCTTTTGATTGATACATCTTGTTTCTTTTAAACATAAATTCAGGCTTATAATTTCCTTCCTGATCATAATTAGCAGGATTAAATTCAGGAAAATCATCATAATAATCAGATACTTTTTGCATATTCATCTCCTATGACCCAATACAGATTATTAAAAACTAATATATTAAAGTATGTACCACAACAGAGCCATGCACTATATAAATAGTAAACGCTAAAAGATTCTATATGAGAAATGTAAGGAAAATTTACGATGTATTACAAGCATTACTAATGTAAATTACGTTCTGCTTGTGTTTACTTATTGACAAATCAACTATTATAAAAATTTTATCACTCTATAATAAAATAAAATGGCAATAAGAGAGATTAAAATTGAACAACAGAATAGATAAAACAAGTTCAACATTAGATTACTTACAGAGTTTGAGAGATAAACTTAGCTCAAATTATAATAAGCCATGTCTATTTCTAGATATAGATGGAACTTTAGCTGATTTTCAACTCGATCCAAATGACTGTTTTATTCCAGCTAAGACTTTAAATACTCTAGAAAAAATAATTTCAAATAAAATCCCTGTGGTTGCCGTAACAGGACGGGATATTGATTCTGCACGTAAATTATTTGAATCTCTTGATCTTCCAATTGCTGCATTGCATGGATTAGATATATACCTTGGAAAAGAAAAAGAATTACATGTATCCAAGAATTTCCTAGAAATTTCTTATATTTATAATATGTTAACTAAGGCATGTATTCCATATCCAGATTTACTGATTGAAAATAAGAAATCTTCAATTGCACTACATTATCGAAAAGCACCAGCGCTGGAATCTATAGCAAAAAAAATAATATTGGAAAGTCAGCAGGTATTCCCCAACCTAAAACTGATTCAAGGAAAATTCGTTTATGAATTAATCCCTGCTCAAGCGAATAAAGGCTTGGCAATCGAGGAAGTTTTAGCGCATTTCAACCAGCATGATCTTTATATTCCCGTTTTCATTGGTGACGACGTCACGGATGAAGATGGTTTTTATTTTGTGAATCAAGTGGAAGATGGCATCTCAATCAAGGTCGGTCAAGGGCTTACCCATGCCAGATACCAGCTTCAAGACACAAAACAAGTGCATGATTTTTTAGAATTATTTTTAGAACACATTCAGAACTATGACAACAAGGTTAAGGGTAACAACAACTTAGGTGGAGAGAAAATATGTCTAAATTAATTATTTTATCCAATCGTGTCAGTATTCCAAATGGAGAAAAACCTGCCGCAGGCGGACTTGCTGTCGCCATACAAGATGCGTTAGATGATATTGGCGGTGTATGGTTGGGATGGAATGGAGAAAAAGTCGATACACAAGAGGAAGTTCATTTTAATATCCTTCGTAAAGACAATGTTGAATATATCACCTGCCCTTTAACACATAATCAATATTCAGATTATTATGCTGGATTTGCCAATAATACGCTTTGGCCTGCTATGCATTATCGTTCAGACCTGATTGAATATAAGTCATCAGAATATGAGGGATATCAGCAAGTCAATTATTTATTCGCTCAAAAACTTGCTGAAATTGCACAACCAGATGATACCATTTGGGTGCATGATTATCATTTTTTAAGTGTGGCAAAATATTGTCGTGAATTGGGTATGCAAAATAAGATCGGATTTTTCCTGCATATTCCCTTTGCACCTTTATTTATCTGGCAAAGAATTCCGTGTGCCCAACAATTAATTGAGGATTTATGCCAATACGATGTGGTGGGTCTACAAACGGATAAAGATCAAAAAGTCTGTATGCAAGTATGCACCTCTTTATTGAAAGCACAGAAGATTCAACAGACTTTAGTCAGCTATCATCAGCGTTTGACTATGATTAAATGCTACCCGATTGGGGTAAATCCAGCAGCGATTCAAAAAGCGGCCCAACAGTTTATTGATGTACAAGACTTGCTTACCCGCCCAGTTGAGCTGAATGCTGCGAAAACCATTATTGGCGTAGATCGGATTGATTATTCAAAAGGTTTGCTGGAACGTTTTCTATCCTATGCAGAGTTCTTAGAGAAATATCCTGAGTATCAGCAACATATTCAACATTTACAGATTGCCTGCCCCTGCCGTTTGGAAGTTCCAGCCTATCAGCGTTTATTTGAGCGTTTCAAGATTAAGATCGAGATGATTAATCAGGAATTTGCACAGGAAGACTGGCAACCGGTGGAATGTATTTATGATGCAATGAAACATCATCATTTGATGCAAATCTATCGTCAAGCGGATGTGTGCTGGATCAGTTCAATACGAGATGGGATGAATCTGGTCGCGAAAGAATATATTGCCGCGCAAAATCCATCGAATCCTGGTGTACTGATTCTATCCAAATATGCAGGTGCTGCGGAGCATATGTCAGAAGCACTACTGGTTGATCCGACCGACAAAACGGCAATGGTCGATGCGTTAAAAACAGCACTGGAAATGCCACGACAAGAACGTATTTCACGCTACAAACAACTGATGAAAGGTTTAAAAGATTTTGATATTAATGACTGGCGCAATGCATTTCTTAATGACTTACAGTACAAAACTGCTTTGCAGGATTTCAGATTTATGGGCATGCGTAACGTTAACCCTATTTATCAAAATTTATAGTACTTCGATTTGTAAGGAACTGGCAGTATCCAGATATTGCCAGTTCAGTTCACTCTGACGCCTATTTCACGTAAGTAAAACGATTTAAAGCCACAATCAATAATAATAGAACGGATAACGCCATAAACACTGTACTTAAACCAATCAGCTCACCAATCATTCCAATGAAAGCAGGTCCAACCAAAATACCGGTATAAGCCAAAGTCGAAACACAAGACAAAGCAACTGCGCTTGCCATCACCGTCTGACGTCCAGCACGGGAAAACATGATCGGAACGATATTGGAACAACCTGCGCCAACCAGTGTATATCCCACTAAAACCAGCCACCAATGCGGTGCGATACCGACCAAAGCCAAACCTAAAGTTGCGCAAATCGCGCTATAGGTTAAAAGCTTTTTCTCACCAAAATAACGGATCAGGAAATGCCCTGTAAAACGACCTGTGGTCATGGCAATCGCGAAGAAGGTATACGCCAATCCTGCAAAAGCGGCATTAACCCCATATTCATGGGTTAAATAAATACCACTCCAGTCCATCGCCGCGCCTTCTGTCATGAAAATGATGAAGCAGGCAATACCAATTAACACAATTAAAGGCCGCGGCAAACGCTGACGTATCGACTTTTTCACTGTCGATGCTGCTTCTGAATCCGTATTTTCCACCGCTTTTATGCTGAATGGCACTGACAGAAAAGCAATAACCGCCAATAGTAAACTCACAGCAAGTGCACTAACTACAGGCGAAATATTTAAAGCAAGCAATGCAGTAATGGTTAGCACCCCTGCTAATCCACCGAGACTTGCCATACCATGAAAGCCAGACATTAATGATTTTAAGCTATTCTTCTCAACCACTACGGCCTGAATATTGAGTGCAACGCTCAAACTTCCTGCTGCTGTGCCAAATAAGAATAAGGTGATCGCCATCATTAACGGCGTATTCCATAAGCTGAGGCTTGGCAATAGAACGGCAAGCAAGAGTAAAGCGAACCCGATCGGCGCACGACAGCCAATACGCTGAACAATTTTACCTGTCGCAGGCATAGCCAGCATTGCACCTAAGCCACTGCATAAGAGTAATAAGCCAAAATCTGCATGATTAAAATGCAAACGTTGCTGAGCAAAAGGAATCAACGGCGCCCATGCAGCCGTGGCAAAACCAAGACCGAAAAAGCTAAAACGAGTTGAAAGACGTTGAGCACTTAATTGAATTTCAGGATCAATAAGAGCAGTTCTGGAAAAAAGGATCATTTAATACCATCCACACAAATTAACTCAGATCTTCCATCTCAGATAAATCTCCATAGAAAAACCCCTGCTAATCTATAGAGAAGTTCTATAAATCCACAGAGGCTTTTATGGCGAAATTATACACAAAATTACGGTAAAAACACTATTTTTTACAAATATAAAGTTATTATATTTCAATAACTTGGTTTCAAATTTACAATAAAATTAAAGTACTTATTTCTAAGGATTTTTTAATTTACATCAATATAATAAAGAATAAATTGATGCATATTCACCACTTAGTGTTTTTTAATCTAAAAATCTGAAAGTTTTCTTGTCTTAAAATATTTGCATATTAAAAAAATGATCAACTTGAGTTTCTTTGGCAGATAAAAGGTTCAATGTGCAACAAAAAAGCCTCTGCCCGTGTAGAGGCTTAATCATTGTTATGTTATAGAAACAGATTTAGATTTTGGCATGTGTACCATACTTATCAATCATGATGGAACTGGCTTCATTCAAACCACGTACGGTGACATGTATCCCATTTTTCTGGAATTTGCTGATGACCGAATCCAGCATTGCCACGGAAGTGACATCCCAAATATGAGAATGGGTTAAGTCGATAATCACCGCTTTCACGCCTTCTTTAAAGTCAAAACTCTGTAAGAACTTTTCTGACGAACTAAAAAAGATTTGCCCATGCAGTTCATACAAACGTGTAGCGCCTTCAAATGATGTCTTCACATGAATATCATTTTCCAGTTTATTGGCAAGAAATAATGCGGATAACAGTACGCCTGTTAATACACCTAAGGCCAGATTATGCGTAGCGACCACAACAGCAACTGTCGCGATCATCACCACATTACTGCTCTTTGGATTAGCGGTGAACTGGGTAATGGATTTCCATTCAAAGGTGCTGATTGAAACCATGATCATCACGGCAACCAAAGCAGCCATCGGAATGACTTTGAGCCAATCACTCAGAAAAACCACCAGAATGAGTAAAAATATACCCGCACAAAAGGTCGATAATCTGGTCAAACCACCTGATTTTACATTAATCATCGATTGACCAATCATGGCACAACCAGCCATCCCGCCCATAAATCCTGAAGCAATATTGGCAATACCCTGACCTTTACATTCCTGAAACTTGTCACTTGGCGTATCGGTCATTTCATCCACAATGGTTGCCGTCATCATCGATTCCAGCAGTCCGACGACAGCCATCGGAATCGAATAAGGCAAAATAATCATGAGTGTTTCAAGGTTTAAAGGAATATCAGGCAATAAAAATATAGGAAGCGTATTGGGTAACTCACCCATATCGCCTACCGTTCTAAGGTCAATTCCCATCGACATGGCGATCAGGGTAATGATGATAATGCAGACCAACGGCGATGGCAGAAGCTTTCCTAGTTTTGGAATTAGAGGAAATAAATAGATAATGGCTAAACCCAGAGCGACAAAAACATATACATGCCACGTTACGTTCATCAGCTCAGGTAACTGCGCCATAAAAATCAGAATCGCCAAAGCATTCACGAAACCAATGACCACTGACTTCGATACAAAACGCATCAACTTGGCCAGCTTCAGATAACCCGCAATAATCTGGAAGATACCTGTCAAAATAGTGGCTGCAAGTAAATATTGAAGTCCATGTTCTTTAACTAACGTGACCATGAGCAAAGCCATAGCCCCTGTTGCAGCAGAAATCATGGCTGGACGACCGCCGACAAAGGAAATCACAACCGCAATACAGAAAGAGGCATACAAGCCAATTTTAGGATCGACACCAGCAATAATAGAGAAAGCAATCGCTTCTGGAATAAGTGCCAGACCGACCACAAGTCCAGACAAAATATCCCCGCGAATATTGGAGAACCACTGTTCCCGAACATTGGATAACATAGAAATAGCCTATTTGTATAATTTTAAATCAAGGCTAGTGATGTGATATATACATGCACACGACTACACCACATCACTAGTCAAAGTGATGAGTTAATTTTCAAGCAAGAGAAATCAACTAGGGTGGCGTAAGCTGCATAAGATAAATGAAGAGATCAGAATGAATTGTGGCGCTAGACTAACATGGGTTCAAAATGATGTCATCTGATCATCTCCTTATATTTCGCTCTGACTCTTTCTTTGAATAAAAAAATACCGCCTTTAATGGCGGTACGCTGCAGTCCAGCGATTGCAGAAGTATGAGGGGTTCGGAGCCTCATACTTCTTTAGCACAACTTGTTTAACTCATTGAATGTTGTTTGAATTCTTCACTTTTAAAATAGGATACCAACTCGTCGTAGCAGTTCTCCTGCTGAGGACGAACCAGTTTTTCAAGCTGATAATGTACTGTAAATTCAGGTGGAATATTCTCAAGAATTGGCGGCAATTTTTTCTTACCTCCAATAGTAATTCTCTCAATAAACCCTGCCAGCCATAAAATGAATTCGTCCCGATGTTGATGATGTGGCACCAAGCTCACATCAATATTCAAGGCATCTTCGCGTAAAGGCTTTTGGAAACCTTCCTGAAAATCGATATACTGGTACAGCAATTTCATTTCTGTGCCCTTGATTTCCTTTCTCACCTCTTTAATTAAAAAATTTAGATACTCAATAGGCTTTTGCGTAAATTTTTTTTCATCTTTAAACTTGTTATATACTTTTTCCGCTATACGCAAATATTGTGGCATTTCTTATATCCTCCATTTATCTATACAAGATAAATTATGGAGATATCCTAGTTATCATTTGTAATGATTGTTTAGTTTTATTTTTACTATGTAACTGTAATGTTTAAAGAAAATTCTGAGCAGTGCAGTCAGGATTCACCATTAGATCAAGTAAAAAGAGTGATATTTTTAACATTTTTGAATCTTAATGATATCGGTTAGATGCTTTCCTGTTTCCCTCTCTGTATGTTGATATACAATTTGTAATATTTGCTTCGTCTCCAAATTTTTTAGGAAAAGAAGAATATTTTGCATCTCCTCAATATCATAGCCATATCCTATAAATAAGAACTCACCGCCCCCCTAGCCTCGTAATACTTTCTTCAAGCCTAAACATTTTATTCATAGCTTTACCTTATTATTTACGCACTACTATTTTATAATAAGATAAAATCATTAATTAGAAGTTATTCTACAGACTTCAACAACAACCAATATTCAAATATTATTAATCCAACTTATAAATTTACAATAAAATATTTTCCAACAATTCCACTCACAATAAAAACTAGACTATTAATTTAAATAAAAATCATTTTTAATCAAAATTAATCATAAGAACAAATAATTACTATTTTTTAAAATTAAAAATATAATTTACACTTTACTCTACAAAATTCTCTTAATTATTCTAATGCTGATTCAGTATTTATGCTCCATAAGCGGAGAATAAATTCAAGTTAAATTTAAGATGACAATGCACAAAAGTGGATGCCTTAAAGCAAGACCAGAACAATACATGAGCTTAAATAAAAGCTAAAGATGAGATAGATAAGCACACAAGAAATCACTGCTCAGCGCACGCCACTAATCGAGTCAATCTACTGAATCTCAAGGTTACACGTGATAATAGTATTAACAATTTAATAAATAAATTTAGTTAAATCTTACATTTAATCGGGTTTTACTAGAGATAATGCTTATCACTTGAAGAATGAGATCAAATGACGTACCAAAACGAAATACAGACTTTAACCAATCTTGCAACCACCTTTCGGGAAGCTTTGGATCACGTGACGAATGGCTTTATTACAGGGGCATTTAGTAAATTCCCAAAGGAATGTGGTTCTGATGCCTGTGACCTATTGCAGTATTATTTACTCAATGTCCATTATATTAAGTCTGATTATCGGGTCGGAAAAGTTCAGATTTCTTCACGCACACCAGAAATCGCGCACTGTTATCTGGTTGTGAATGGCGTTATTCTTGATCTTACAGCCGATCAATTTCATAAAGAATGGTTTCCTAAAGTCATTGTTTGTGAAAGTGCCCAGTATCCTTTGACACCCTATTTTAAATATGTGCGTAGTAAATCTGGACAAGACCTTATCCCATTAAACCCTTATTTACAGTCTATTTATGATCAAGTGTTAAAATATTTACAAAGAAAATAGGTTTATCTTTCAAGTGAAATATTCGAGTATAAAATACAGCCTTATTATTTTATACTCGAACAAAAAAGAGTAAAGTCTAGCGATACTCTAAAAATAAAAGGTGCTGTATTGTCTAATCTCTTTCTACTACCCGCATACTGCTTCTGTATTCGCATTTGAATGTGACATCGTCTGTAAATGCTCAAAAAAATGATGCATATTGGTTGCCCATTTGCTCATATCTTTATCTGCAATCAGATAAGTGTTGATATCTCCAACAAAATCCATGTCATGTATCTGCACCCGATCAGCAAAATGTGATTGCTGTACATAACTCACAGGCAAAATCGCAAGCCCAACGTCTAGGCTGACGCAACTGACGATGCCATCTAGACTGCCCATTTCTATGATATTCGCTGCCGGAAGTTGAAATGATGAAAGAAAGGAATCAATTGCTTTGCGATAACTACAGCCTTGCTTGAAGGCAATAAATTTCTGTTGAACCAGATATTCCTTTGAAAGTTGTTGTGGTGCTTTTTTTGAAGAAATTAAGACCAGTTTCTCTGTCCAAACATGGAAATTAAACATACCTTCGATCGGGGCATGATTGGCAACAAATGCACAATCCAGCTTGGAGGTTTTTACCAAATCGATCAGCTCCCGACTCGGGGCAGTCGATAAGGCAAAAGGAAAATCGGGCGCAGATTCTTGTAAATCACGAAATAAGGCTGGAAGCCTCACCGCCGCTGTTGTTTCCATACTGCCAATTTCTAAAGGACAACGGGCTGCCAATTGGGTATTACAGAAGGTATCCAGCAGCTCTTGTTGTAGATCGAGCATTTTTTCTGCATAACCATATAACTGTATACCTGCCCGAGTCGGCTGAATTGGATTCTGCCGATGCAACAGTTCAACTTTAAGTTCGGTTTCTAGTTTCTTGATATGACTGGTGACATTGGACTGTACCGTATGCAATCGCTTTGCGGCTTCGGAAAAACTGCCTAACTTCACCACTGCCATGAACATTTCTAAAGACTTAATCTGCATCGCTATCACTATTAAAGATAGTTTGTATCAATTCAAATCATTTTACATGATTAATGACTCTTGTTTAAATTTTATTGAATTTCTCCAGATATCATGCTGATTCAAAATGAACGTGTCTAAACTTATATTTCTCATCTGTATTCTAAGTTGTTTTAGCTATGGGCTTTTTCTGGTCGATAGCAAAATCTTTGGCAAAGCACGACCTTTAGATCACATCAACTATAGCGATTAAATTTTGGTGCTGAACATGATCAAGACTAAAGGAATAAACGCTCATAAGCAGCAAACACTGCAATCCGCATTCTGTGCAGCGCTGATTATGGCGATTGGGATGGGATTTGGCCGCTTTGCATTCACGGCGGTCTATCCACATATGATTGAGGAAGGCATTTTAAATTTGCATAGTGCCAGTGTCGCAGCATCCGCTAACTATGCAGGCTATTTGTTTGGGGCTTTATTCGCAATTAGAATCCAGTCGCAGCACAGCTATTTCACCTGTGTATTTGCAACGCTAGGTACAGCACTTTGTCTCACCCTTCTTGCTTATCTAGATTCAGCTTCGGTCATTATTCTTATTCGTGGTCTTGCGGGTGTATTGAGTGCCTTCGCTATGATTTCAGCCTCGTTATGGCTGTTAGAACAACAGAAACAAGTGCATCAAGCCCCTATTTTATATGCAGGCGTTGGTCTTGGGATTGCCTTGTCCGCTGAACTTTTAGCTTTTGGTACAGAACTTGGGTGGCAGAGTAAAAGCTTATGGTTATTGCTTGGGCTGTCCAGTTTTGGCCTTGGCTTCGCTGCTATTGTGGGTTTATCTCGAGCTCAGCCCAGACAGGTGTTAAAGTCGCATCTCTCTCATGGCAATACTCAACTGCCCAAAGCTGTCTCACTGATTCTGATTTATGCCTTGGCAGGTTTTGGCTACATTATCACGGCAACCTATTTACCCTTGCTGGTTAAACAGGCGTTACCGAATATTGATGCGGCACATATTTGGGCGATCTTTGGTTTGGGTGCGATTCCTTCCTGTTTTTTTTGGCATTATCTCCACGACAGACTTGGGACACGAATCGCACTATCTTCTAATCTGGGAGTACAGGCTGTCGGCGTTGTATTACCCATCATGCTGCCAACCGCTTTGGGTTATCTGTTGAGCGCATTACTGGTGGGTGGAACCTTTATGGGAACTGTGACCATTGCCATGCCTGTCGCACAGCGAATCGCACGTCAAAGCAAAAATAATTTAATTGCTATCATGACCGTTGTCTATGGTCTCGGTCAGATCATCGGACCAATCACAGCAAATGTCCTATTTACAGTCTATCACACCCTCAATAGCTCACTAATAACTGCTGCGGGTGCATTATTGATTGCCACACTGATGAGTCTAAAATCAACTAAAGCGATTCATTAAGCTAAAATAGATAGATTAAAAAACCTTCATCTGCTTGTATTGTTGCAGCTCATCTAAGGAGTTAATGCTATGACAAAACAGGCTTTGTTTTTGAAATGCGACCGTCTGTGCATTCAATTGTTTAAAACAATCTCGCAAGCTGAGTTTGTTCTCAGCGATTGCTTGTTCCAGCACCGACAAACTTTCTCGCTTTAGCAAACAAAATGGATATAAAGCATCTCCATTCATTGTGACGTAGGCTACTTGTGTTTGAAGATTCTTGTGTAAAGCTCGATGCAGTTTGACTAAAACCTGATTGGGAATATAAGTCACATCACAGGGAATAAATAAAACATAGTCAGCTTTAATATGCGACCATGCGCTTTTCATGCCCATTAATGGGCCTAAAAAACCCTGCTGATCATCAGCATAGCATTGAATATCTGGTTCAATCTGTTGGTAAATCGAACGATCACGATGGCTATTCACCCAAATCTGTTGTACTTGGGTCTTAAAATGCTCACAAATTTTTAACAGTTGAATCTGATCATCGAACTGTTGCAGTAGCTTGTTCACGCCATTCATACGACGCGCTTGTCCTCCCGCCAAGATCACCAGATCTGTAGCAGGATATTCGGTATTCATGCTTCTGCCTCCAGTTGACAGTTTTTGATCAAGCCACGAATTTCAGGTAAACAGGAACCACAATTTCCGCCTGCTTTTAAACATGCCGTGACTTGTTTTTCATGCGTGATATTTTGCGTTTTAATGGCTTCAATAATCTTATTTTTACCCACTTTAAAGCAACTACAGACCAATGGTCCATCATTATTTGCAGCGGACATTGGCATACCCGCCAGCAGTGCTTTACGATGCAGGGCACTTAATCTTTCACGTTTAAATAGGCTCGCCACCCAATCCCGATCAGGCAATAGATCGGCAGGTGCAATATATAAACTGGCAACCAGAATGCCTTCTTTTAAAATCACACTATGACTGAGTTGCGATGAAATATCTTCAAGGCTTAACCATTCATAAGTTTCATCGACAAAAGGCAGGAAGCTTTTTAAATTCTTTTGGGTTTGATCAATACTCTGACGATCGGCAATTTCATAACGAATGGCTTTTGCAGTTTTGATCTTGGTCCACCATGCACAATTTTGCAATGAAGCTTTGATATGATGTTCAAAGCCTTCACGTACATAGAGCACGCCTTGCCAAGTGGTATGAAATGGCTGAATCGCGACAGGGGTATGTTTAAATTCAGGTTCACCTGAAATCGCATCCACCACAGGATTGACCACTTTACCAATCCGCGCATCAGAAGCGACTTGCTCAGTCCAGTGAATCGGTGCAAAGATTTGGCCACGGCGAACCCCTTGTGCCAAGGTCACACGCAGCACACAACGGCCCCATTCCGAGCGAACTTCGACCAAAGCTTTATCACGAATACCAAATTTTAACGCATCATTCGGGTGAATCTCACAAAATGGTTCAGCGCGATGTGTGGTGAGATTTGCCGATAAACCCGTGCGAGTCATGGTATGCCACTGATCACGGATACGCCCCGTATTCAACACCAATGGATAATCTTCAGAGATCGCATGCACTGGATCTATGGCAACGGTTGGAATCAATTTGGCTTTTTGGTTTTTATGACTAAAACGACCTCGATCAAATAGCTGCTCCACCGCAACACTTTGACCTTTCTCCCATACAGGCCATTGGATTGGGCGTAGATGATCATATTCATCCAGACTTAAATTCATGAGGCCTTTTAAATTGAAATAACGGAAATTTTCAACTTGGTCACGTTGGTCAACACTGGCATTTTGATAAGCCGATAAAGCCGCATGTTCATTAAAAATGTCACAGGCATGATTAAAATCAAAACCATTAAATCCCAGTTTTTTTGCAACCTGAGCAACTGCCCACCAATCAGCTTTGGCTTGTTTTGGCGGCGTTAAAAATGCACGTTGACGTGAGATACGGCGTTCAGAATTGGTGACTGTGCCATCTTTCTCCCCCCAACCCAGCGCAGGTAACAATACATCTGCATACGCCGTGGTATCGGTATCTGCACAAATATCAGAGACCACCACAAACTCACATTTTTGCAATGCACGTTTGACTTGATCTGCATCGGGTAAGCTCACCACAGGATTCGTTGCCATAATCCAGATGGCTTTGATTTTGCCGCTTTCCACTGCTTGGAATAAATCAACTGCTTTTAAGCCTGCCTGCTTGGCAATCACAGGGCTATTCCAGAAATCTTGTACCAGTTTTTGATGTGAAGAATTGTCCAAATCCAGATGCGCAGCCAACATATTGGCGAGCCCACCTACCTCACGGCCGCCCATGGCATTGGGTTGACCTGTCATTGAAAATGGCGCTGCACCTAATTTGCCAATTTTCCCAGTCAGTAAATGACAGTTGATAATGCTATTGGCTTTGTTCACCCCTTGAGAGGATTGATTAACGCCCATTGAAAATAGCGTAATCACTTTCTCCGTCTTGGCAAATTTATCAAAAAAAAGTTGTAATTTTTCTGCGGAGATCCCTGTCCGTTTCACTAATCCATTAAAATCTTGTTCGCTGCTACTCGCGTCTAAAAGTGCCGCTAAACCTTCGGTATAGGTCTCTACAAAATGCTGATCGATGTAATCATTGCGATATAAATACTGAAACAAGCCGTTAAATAAAGCCACATCTTGACCAGGTAAGATCGGCAAATGTAAATCCGCTTGCTCACAGGTACTGGTAAAACGAGGGTCGACCACCACCACAAATAAATCTGGATTCTTACTTTTGGCCTGCATGATGCGTTGATACAAAACAGGATGACACCATGCCGTATTAGAGCCAACTAAAACAACCATGTCAGTATATTCAAAATCTTCATAACTGGCTGGAACAATATCTTCGCCAAAAGCACGTTTATGTGCCGCAACCGCAGATGACATACATAAGCGTGAATTGGTATCAATATTGGCAGTACCTAAATAGCCTTTTACAAACTTATTCACCACATAATAGTCTTCCGTCAGCAACTGACCTGAGACATAAAATGCAACACTGTCTGCGCCATATTGATCAATACAGGCTTGAAATTGATCTGAAATTTTCTCAATCGCTTGATCCCATGTGGTGACTTGACGATGGTTTTTACGACCAAACATCGGATGCAAGACACGGGTTTCCAAGCCCAATGTATCTGCAAGATTGCTGCCCTTGATACACAACCGTCCAAAGTTTGAAGGATGATTCATATCACCGGCGACTTGTACCGTCGTGCCATGCGTTTTATGTTGGACACTGACATCCACACCACAGCCCACGCCACAATAGGGGCATGTTGTTTTTGTTATGATTGTTTCTGCTTGATCGGAGCGACTGTGTTCTAAATTTTGAATACTGTTCATGACTGCCCCTTTTACCTAGTTAATCTTTTTAAAGATGCATACTCTCGGGAGTCTTACCGAGTTCTCATCTTATTTTCAGGCTAAGCCTTCGGCTCGACCTACTTTTCATTCGGGAAAAGTAGGCAAAACCATTGTCATCTGCAAAACCTGTTCTCTTCTGTCACCTGTTTAGCTTCATCGCAGAAACATTTCTTACAAAAACTATGCAGGTTGCAGATGACCCTTCCGAGTATCAAATTACTTACTGAGGAATTTAATCTCTTAGAAATATTACCCTGCCTTTTTCATTGCAAAATCCTTACCAAATAACAGCTTGTTTCTAAAAGTAGAAACGGGTGTTTGATCTGCAATCAACTCGGCATACCACATGCCATCTTCCGTATCACCAAACAGAACAGCACCAATCACTTTGTCTTTCTGGATAATGATACGTTTATATATTTGACGCTTATCATCATTGAGGATGATGTCTTCATAATCTTCCTTCGGCTCGCTATTTTCTAAATCAATTCGCCCAGCCGAGAATACGTCGACACCACTGACTTTTAACTGTGTTGGTACGGTTGGTGATTTAAAGGTTAAGCTGCCATGTTCAGCCAAATGCGTTGCACAGATGAATGCTTGTCCCCATAAGGGTTCAACCAAACCAAAAGTTTGATTACGATGCTCGATGCATTCGCCCACAGCATAGATACTTGGATCAAAGGTTTGCATGGTGTCATTCACCAAAATGCCACGATTACAACGTAGTCCTGCACTTTGAGCCAAAGCAATATTTGGACGGATCCCGACCGCAAAAATGACTAAGTCAGCATCCAGTACAGTTCCATCTTTAAGACGGACTTGACTGACATGCCCCTCTTCACCAATCAATGCTTCAGTATTGGCTTCAGTAATGATATTGATGCCCTTTTGTTCAATACTATGGCGCAACATGCGGCTGGCACGACCATCCAACTGACGTTCCATAATTCGATCCATCAGGTGTAGAACGGTCACATTCATACCGCGTTGTTTCAGTCCATACGCCGCTTCCAGACCCAGCAAACCACCACCAATCACCACGGCATTTTTCTTGGTTTCGCAATATTTGATCATGGTGTTGACATCGTAAATATCACGGAAGCTGATCACGCCTTTTAAATCCACACCTTGCACAGGTGGAATAAACGGTGATGAACCTGTTGCAATGATCAAACGATCATAATCAACGCTTTCGCCTTTCTCTGTATGTACAATCTTGCGAGTACGATCAATTTTTACAGCAGGATCATCAGCAATGAATTGAATCCCTTTATCGCGATACCATGCATGTGGATGCAGCATGATGTCATCAATGGTTTTTTCACCTGAAAGCACTGGTGACAGCATAATACGGTTGTAATTGCCCCAAGGTTCTTCACCAATCACCGTCACCTCATAGCGATCTGGTGCCATGTCTAGTAAATCCTCTAAGCAACGCATCCCCGCCAGACCATTGCCAATCAGCACCAGTTTCAGCTTTTCTTGTGCAGCGCCATTGTTGGTAATATAGGTTTTTTGCGGAACAGAACCGACCCAAACACGACCATTTTCAATTTTGGTTGGAAAAACCAATAACTTTTGGTCTTTATCTTCCAGACAACGACCGGTCGCTAAACTGAAATGTTGCTTATAAATCGGCGATGCAATGACACGTTCACCTTGTAAATCGCCAATAATGCCACGACACATCACGTTGGCTTGGCTGAACGGATCCTTATTGCTTAAAGCATAAATACGTTTTTCATACCCAACACGAAACAGTGCCACTGATTGACCTTCAATCAATGCGCCGACACCTGTATTTGGTGTGATGTCATCCAAAGCACACACCTCAACCCATTGATTTTCTGGCAGCATATTCATGTTCTTTAAACTGGTCATTTGAATTCTCCTTATGCTTCAACCATTGGGATACGATCGACTGAACGCTCAGCGTCATTTAATGGGCGAATCTGATCACGCACTTGAGTAAATTGAATATGTGGATCAGCTTGCTCTTCTGCACTGGCGTTGATATAGGTTTGGAAGCGTTTACGGATTTCAGGGTCTTCAACCGCGGTACGCCATTCATCTTGATAAGTGCCAATCACATGGCTCATACGGCTTTCGAGTTCTTCGGCAAGCCCTAGCGAATCATCGACAATCACTGATTTAAGATAATCCAAACCACCTTCCATATTGTCACGCCATACACTGGTGCGTTGTAAACGATCCGCAGTTTGAATATAGAACATAAAGAAACGATCGATATAACGAATCAAGGTTTGGGTATCAAGATCAGATGCCAATAGCTCTGCATGACGTGGTTTCATGCCGCCATTCCCACAAACATACAGGTTCCAGCCTTTCTCGGTGGCAATTACCCCGACATCTTTACCTTGTGCCTCTGCACATTCACGGGTACAACCCGACACAGCCATTTTCAGTTTATGTGGTGAACGTAAACCTTTATAACGATTCTCAAGTTCAATCGCCAAGCCCACAGAATCATCCACGCCATAACGACACCATGTACTACCGACACATGATTTCACGGTACGTAACGATTTACCGTAAGCATGACCTGATTCAAAACCTGCTGCGTTGAGCTCTTCCCAAATAAATGGCAGTTGATGGATTTGCGCACCAAATAAGTCGACCCGTTGTCCACCTGTGATTTTGGTATACAGGTTATATTTTTTGGCAATTTGACCGACAGCGATTAAACCATCTGGCGTAACTTCACCACCTGCCATACGCGGAACAACCGAATAAGAACCATCTTTTTGAATATTGCCCAAGTAGTAATCGTTACTGTCTTGTAGACCCGCATGGCTTGGCTCAAGTACGAAATCATTCCAGCAGGATGCCAAAATATTGGCCGCCATTGGCTTACAAATATCACAGCCTAGACCATGACCATGTTGCTGAATCAAATCATCAAAAGTCTTGATTTCATTGACACGAACCAAGTGATAAATCTCTTGGCGTGAGTATGGGAAGTGCTCACAAACATGGTTATTGACCGTTACCCCTTGACGCTGTAACTCAGATTTCAATACTTGAGTCACTAACGGCGCACAACCACCACAGGCCGTCGCCGCTTTGGTACATTTTTTCAACGCACCCAAAGAGGTTGAGCCATCACAAATCGCTTGGCAAATATCGGCTTTAGAGACGTTGTTACATGAACAAATGGTTGCACTATCGGGTAATAAATCAACACCACTGCCACCTGCTTTCGCACCTGAATCGGCAAATCCCGGCATGATCAAACTTTCAGGCGTTTCGGGAAGCGTCAAACCATTCAACATCATTTGTAGCAGATCATTGTATTCTTTGGCATCACCCACCAATACCGCACCAAGCAATTTGGTTTTGTCTGCGTCAACCACAATTTTTTTATAAACCAATGCATCCTCATCAGCATAGAAATAGCTGAGTGAGTTTGGCGTCATGCCATGCGCGTCACCGACGGAGGCAACATCAACACCCATCAATTTCAATTTGGTGCTCATATCTGCACCTGCAAAACAATGCGTATCTTCAGCGAGGATATGTTTTGCCGCGATTCGTGCCATGTCATAGCCCGGTGCAACTAAGCCATAGATTTTGTTATCCCACAGTGCACATTCACCAATCGCATAAATATTGTCATCTGAGGTTTGGCAATAATCATTGATTTTAATCCCGCCACGTTCACCCAATGCTAAGCCACTGACACGCGCTAATTCATCACGCGGACGAATCCCTGCCGAGAATAAAATGATATCGGTTTCAAGTTCGCTACCGTCGGCAAATTTCATCACATGTGTTGCGCTTTCACCTGCTTCAATACATTGTGTGGCTTTTTGCGTGTGAACTTTAACCCCAAGATTTTCAATTTTACGGCGCAATACTTTACCGCCAAGATCATCTATCTGTACCGCCATCAAACGTGGTGCAAATTCCACCACATGCGTTTCCAAATTTAAATCACGTAGTGCTTTGGCTGCTTCCAATCCCAATAAGCCACCACCAATCACCACACCTGTCTTCGCATTCAGACTTGCTGCACGAATCGCATCCAAGTCTTCAATGGTACGATAGACAAAACAGTTTTCACGGTCATTGCCTGAGATTGGAGGAACAAAGGCATAAGAACCTGTTGCCAATACCAATTTGTCATAATGAATCACATCACCAAAATTGGTGGTCACCGTTTGCTCAGTAGGATTGATCTCAACCGCTTTGGTGTTTAATCGGAGGTCAATCCCATGCGCGTCTGCAAAATCAAAACGCGCCAGTGATAAGTCTTTTGCTGTTTTACCAGAGAAATATTCAGTCAAATGTACGCGGTCATAAGCAATACGAGGTTCTTCCGCAAGAATGGTAATTTCTAATTCATCATCCGCTTTCTCCAAGATGGCTTCGATGAATTTATGTCCCACCATACCGTGACCAATCATCACTAATTTCATTGTGTTTCTCCTAAAATCTGACGAATGATTAAGCTATGCTGCTTTGTTCTGAGCCACGTTCTAAAACGGCCTGCTCAAACAGACGTTGTTCTTTTTCTTTATGTTCGACTGAAAAGCGAATCAACATGACTGAACCTGCTGCAAAGACGACTAGGCCACCTAAAACCATCAAACAGGTTTGAATATCGACCATGCCTTTTAATAGGAAGCCTGCTGCAACTGCACCCACATTGCCACCTGCCCCAATAATGCCTGCCACGCCGCCTAAAGCATCACGATCAATGAATGGAACTAAGGCATAAGTTGCACCACAAGCCATATGGGTAAATAGTGCAAATACCGTCATACTCATCATGGCAAGTGCAACGCTATTCATTTGTGAAAACAGCATCAGGAATAAGCCTTCACCCAAGATCAGGATAAACAGCACTTTGGTACGACCGTCCAGTCCTTTTTTCAGTGCGACTTTGTCTGAAACCAGTCCACCTAAGGCACGCGCAAATAGAGCCAATAAACCAAAGATTCCCGCAGCCAGCCCCGCTTCTTTTAATCCAAAATTGAAGTGCTCGACGTAATACATCGCAATGATGTTGTGCATGAAAATTTCGATACCAAAACACGCGGCATAAGAGGCAAACAATATCCAGACACGATAGTTGCGTGCTGCGTGCATCAAGATTGCAACACCACCTTTTTTGTCACTTCCAACCACAACACCTTGCTCGCGCAATGCTTTAAAGTCGCCTTGAGGACAATCTTGGGTAAGCTTCCAGTAAAGAATACCGACGATCACCATCATCACACCTGGAACGATCAGCGCAATTCTCCAACCCATCGCTTGTTCAACACCAAACATCACCAATGCAGCCAATAGCAATGGCATCAAAGCTTGTGTAGCACCACCACCCGCATTACCCCAACCCGCTGAAGTAGCATTCGCGGTTCCCACCACATTTGGCGCAAACATAATGCTGGTATGGTATTGCGTGATCACGAAGCTGGCACCGATGGCACCAATCAGCAAACGGAAGAAGAGAAAGGATTCGTAACTGTTGGCTGCGGCTACACCAAATACAGGAATACTGCCGATGAGTAACAAAGCGGTATAGGTTTTACGTGGGCCATACTTATCGCACAGCGGCCCGACAATGAGGCGGACTACAATGGTGATTGCAACAGCAGCAATATTGATATTTGCGATTTGGTCTTTGGTTAAATGGAATTCACCTGCGATCACCGGCATTAACGGCGCACAGGCAAACCAAGCAAAGAAGCAAACAAAGAAAGCCAGCCAGCTCATGTGGAATGCCCGCATTGCTGGTGCAGAAAAGTTAAATAACTTGATTGAAGTTGCTTTTTTAGCAGATAAATCTAAAGACATAGCCATCTCCCATACTGAACGTAATTTGCTTTGTTGACACATCAGGTTGTGTAAACAAATCGATCAGATCGGACATCGTTGGCCGTCTTATAACTTTACAAGTCATCTTTGACTCATGAGATATTTAGCAATTGCTATGCCAACTTTTTAAAATACAACTTCAAAAACAGCATAAATAATTGTTTTATATTAATTATAATTAAAGGCATTCTCCTAAAAATGCATTCTATTTTATTGCTATATTCATAAAAATAAGAAATGAACTGTTTTATAGCAGCATTGAAACCGCCTCAAAAAAACTCTTTTTCCGCACCAAAAATGCGCATATTTATTTTGTGTTGGCTGGTCACATCTTTTTCATTTTTCTTTCTATCAATCGCAGTACACTAATCTCTATGAAGCATCTGGCCATGAATGCAGATCGAGATTTAACCCCTCATTGACTGGCATTAAATTTGCTTCAAAACAATCGTCTCTATCCTATACCGCACATGACCTTAGATGTGCTTTGACTTAGCGTTTGACCTTTATACTTATGCCGAAACTCAAGATCGCTCTTATTGATGACGACCAGGCTCGGGCTGAATACCTAAAAGCATGCTTGATTGAACATGACTTTGATGTGGTGGCTTGTTTTACGCTGGATCACTTCAATCTATTTAAACTCGAACACCTCCAAGCAGATGTGATTCTGCTGGATATGGATCATCCACATCGTGATGTAATCGAGAGTTGTGTCAGCAACTTTGATCTACCAACTGTCCTATTTACCAAAAATGCAGATAAGGACACCATTAAACAAACCATTGAAGCGGGTATTACCGCCTATATCGTCGATGGTATTGACCCAAGCCGCTTACATACCATTCTCGATATTTCCATTGAGCAATATAAGAAACATAAAAAGCTGGAAGGTGATCTCAAAGATGCCAAGACCAAACTGGCAGATCGTAAAGATATTGAAAAGGCCAAAGTGTTGCTGATGCAATTACATGGGTTGACCGAAGATACCGCCTTTCAACTGCTCAGAAAAAATGCCATGAGCCATCGCATGACCATTGGAGAAATGGCGCGGCGCCTACTCGATGCTCAACAACTGTTAAACAATCAATTAAAGGATGAGTAAATGGTTCATTCTATCGTATTAGAAAAAACGGACTTACAACTGGGCTATATTCCTTTACTCGACTGTGTTGCACTGCTTTGGGCCAAACAGCGTGGTTTTTTTGCCGAAAATGGATTAAATGTTCAACTGATCAAAGAGGCGTCTTGGGCAAGTTTACGAGACCGTTTGGCTTTTGGTCTGCTGGATGCTGCCCATTGCTTATCTGCCATGCTTCCTGCTGCGGCTATAGGCGCTGATCAGATTGGTATTCCGCTGCAAACACCCTTAGTGCTAAGTGAAAATCGTGCCTTTATTAGCATCAGCCAAAAATTATGCTATCAACTGAATATTGATTGCCAAGATTCGGCTGAGTCCTCTGCCCATAACGTCGTTGAATATATCCAGAATAACCATCCTTTATCTCTCGCTCATGTATTTCAGCATTCAATTCATCATTATTGCTTAAGAGAATGGCTGGCCTTGGCCAGTCCTGAATTAGCACAATCTATTCAGTTAAAAACATTACCACCACCCTATATGGTTGAAGCCATCAGCAATCACCTGATTGATGGATTTTGTGTGGGCGAACCGTGGAATACACAAGCTGAAATTCAGGGCCTGAGCCATATCGTCTGCTCCAGTCAACAAATCATTCCTAATGTTGCAGATAAAGTGCTTGCCGTAACACAAGACTGGGCCAAACAGCACCCCAATACACTCATTGCACTGAGCCGTGCGATTCTGAAAGCACAACAGGAATTACGAGAATTGCAAGACTTTACGCAGGTATGGCAAATGCTGATGGACTTTGATGTGATTCAATTTCCATGTTCAGCAGAGATTCACGTCGAGAAATATTTTAGTATTCAGAAGATTATTCGGAACTTCGTACAAAATAGTGCTGAACCCAAAGCAGAAGATTTTGAATGGCTATTTCAACAAATGTATAAATGGAATGATGTGACGTCAGAAAAAACCACCTATCTTGAGCAAGCACAGCACTGTATCTTGGGCTCGATTTATCAAGCTGCCAAAGAAAGTTAAATCTTGGACAAAAAAAAGCTGTCTTGAAGTACCAAGACAGCATTGAAAGACCCATAAAAGATTACGCCAATCAGATGTAATCTTTTAAGTGATTGTTATCATATTGAAGTCATGCATATCTTTTTCGGACATTTTTATGTCATTAACTGCCATCCAGAATCAGGGATTTCATCATTTTTGCCAATGGCAACAACAAGCAGAGTGTTCAATCCATAAGCAGCACAATAGGTCTCTATATCGTACCTACCCACGAAATGAGAATACTCAGATGAAGGGAGAAGAATTTAAGCCTGATCATTTGCTACAGCCGATTAAAACGAGAACAAAAACCAAGATTAAAAAACATAAAATCAATAGTTTACAATAAAAAATATAGATTCCATTATTCAGGTTTTCAAACACTAGTTTCCACGATACATTGATCGACAAGTCATGTAAAAACAAACAGGCTTCGGCAAGATTGACTGCTGAGTTACACAAATCCCATGAACGAATTGGGGCAATTCAGTTTAAAATATAAAAAAACGAAAATACGCTGAAATTTGTCATATTTTAACATTGCCAATTCCTTGCAAAGTTTTCATTATATGCACCATGCTTGGTATGCAACTTTCTTCATCAATTAAAAGAATTTATAAAAAAATTGCAGAAATTTATGCCATAATAAGCAAACTTTGCAGACATCTTGCAAAAAATATTTGCAGTTTTAGAATTGGAGCAGGCTGAATGAGCTCAACCATTTTGGTGATTCACGGACCGAATTTGAACTTGCTAGGAAAGCGCGAACCAGAAGTTTATGGTTATCTCACTTTAGATGATATTAACCAGCAACTCACCGCTCAGGCTAAACACGCATCACTTACACTAGATACTTTTCAAAGCAATTGGGAAGGTGCGATTGTCGATCGCATTCATCAGGCACAAGCTGAAGGGGTAAAATTTATCATTATCAACCCTGCTGCCCTGACTCATACATCAGTTGCTTTACGCGATGCCCTTCTCGGCGTTGCCATTCCATTTATTGAGGTTCATTTGTCAAATGTTCACGCCCGTGAAGCATTTCGTCATCACTCATATTTATCAGATAAGGCCATTGGCGTGATTTGTGGCTTAGGTGCAAAGGGTTATTCCTTTGCACTCGATTACGCTATCGAAAAAATTCAATCTTCTAACTAATTTTAAACACATTAGGAATGCTCACTCATGGATATCCGTAAAATCAAGAAGCTCATCGACTTGATGATTGAATCTGACTTACAAGCGATTGAAGTTAAGGAAGGTGACCAGTCCATCTCATTAACTCGTCCTACTCCTGTTTATGCAGCAGCACCTGTTGCGGCAGCGCCAGCAGCTTCTGCTCCAGCGGCTCCAGCAGCTAAAACACCACGTGGTGCAGTTGAAACATCTCCAATGGTTGGTGTGTTCTATGCAGCACAAAGCCCGGGTGAAGCACCATTTGTAAATGTAGGTCAAACAGTTTCTGCGGGTGAAACACTTGGTATCATCGAAGCGATGAAAATCATGAACCCGATCGAAGCAACAAAGAGCGGTGTTATTGAAGAAATCTTAGTGAAAAATGGTGAAGTGATCCAATTCGGTCAACCACTTTTCCGCTACCGTGCTTAATTTGTTTGGGGATTCCGATGTTGCAAAAAGTATTAATTGCAAACCGTGGTGAAATCGCTTTACGAATTACTCGGGCTTGTAAAACTCTTGGCATTAAAACAGTTGGTATCTACTCAGATGCTGACAAAGACTTGATGCATTTACGCTTCGTTGATGAAGCTGTATGTATTGGGCCAGGTACCACAAGTGAAAGCTATTTAAATATTCCTGCGATTATTACTGCTGCAGAAATTACAGGTGCAGATGCAATCCATCCTGGTTATGGCTTCTTGTCTGAAAATGCTGAATTTGCTGAAATTGTAGAAAGCTCAGGTTTCATTTTCATTGGCCCTCGCCCTGAACATATCCGCCTCATGGGAAATAAGGTTTCTGCCATTATTGCCATGAAAAAGTCAGGTGTTCCAACCGTACCGGGTTGTGACCATGCAGTTACGATTCACAATGCACTTGCTGAAGCCAAAGAAATTGGCTTCCCGTTGATCGTAAAAGCTGCCGCAGGTGGTGGTGGTCGTGGTATGCGTATTGTAGAACGTGTCGACACCCTACTTGAATCTGTTCAGGCTGCACAGCGTGATGCTGAAATGTGGTTCGGTGATGACACCGTATATATGGAACGTTTCTTACAGAAACCTCGCCATGTCGAAGTTCAGGTTCTTGGTGATGGTAACGGCCATGCGATTCACTTATATGATCGTGACTGTTCTCTACAACGTCGCCATCAAAAAGTGTTAGAAGAAGCACCTGCACCAAACTTACCTGAACAAGCACGTGCTGATATTCTGGAGGCGTGTGTCAATGCATGTAAATTGATGCAATATCGTGGCGCGGGAACATTTGAGTTCTTGTTTGAAGATGGCGAATTCTTCTTTATTGAAATGAATACACGTGTTCAGGTTGAACATCCTGTGACTGAGATGGTGACAGGCGTCGACATTATTGAACAGCAACTTCGCATTGCTGCTGGTTTAGGCCTAGAGCTTGAACAGGAGCAAATCGAAGTTAAAGGTCATGCGATTGAATGTCGTATCAATGCCGAAGACCCAACTACATTCCTGCCTTCACCAGGCAAGATTGAAAGTTTCTATGCACCAGGAGGTGCGGGTATTCGTCTAGACTCACATATTTATCAAGGTTATAGCATTCCGCCTTACTATGATTCAATGATTGCAAAATTGATTGCTCATGGTAAAGATCGTGAAACTTCTTTGGCACGTATGCGCCAAGCCTTAGATGAAATGATTTTGACTGGGATTAAAACCAATATTCCATTGCATAAAGATCTTATCCTGCAAGATAAGAACTTCTGTGAACAGGCAATGGATATTCATTACCTAGAAAAGCATTTGCTTAAACAGCTTGAACCGCAAGCTGAAAAAGCCTAAATAAAAAAGCCTCTTCAATAAGAGGCTTTTTTATATCTACCGATTCATTAAGGTAAGACACGACGCAAGGTAGCAAAACATTTATCGCCCTTCTCGCTGGCACAGAAATCAATGGTGTGATCGTTTGACCATTTCACAAAATACTGAGAAACCTCGCCTGTTTGATCCTGAGCCTGACCAGAACAATCTTTTTCATTATTGTCATACTTGATCTGTAAGATCAGCGCAGGTAAACGCTCTTTATGATCTTCAGAAGGTTGATAATCATATAAACCGTAAGACCATTCCTGTCCGCTTTTAATCACCACATCGCTGGAACCACGAAAATTATAGTACTCAACACATTTTTTATTATTTGGAATTTCCATTCCCCATAAACCCATAATTTCAGGGCGTGTTGTTACACGAATCGCATTCGCTTTAGCCACTTGCTGAGGCGTTGGCGCTGCCTTGTTATTTACGACCGTCTCTGCCATAGTCCATGTTGAGCAAGCCCATAATAATCCAATAATATAAATATTTTTCATAGATTTAATTAAGTCGTCATCTAAAACGGTGCATGCGCTTAAATTAGCATATTTTTTGATAAAAACACGCATTCATAACCATATAAACACAATATTTTTAGCACGTAATTTAATTGATTGTTCTGTTATTTTTTTCGGGTATTCTATTTCGCAACTTAGATTTATTTTTACTTTATAACAATTTAGCTTTAGGGATAAAAGCCATGAAATTTTCAGAATATGTGCAATACGATGGTCTTGGATTAGCTCACTTAGTTAACACAAAACAAATCCTTCCTTCCGAATTACTAGACATTGCATTACAACGCACTCAACAGGTCAACCCCAAGCTCAATGCGATCATTATTCCCATGTATGAACAGGCAAAACAACGCGCAAGCCAACAACGTTCTGGCACATTTGCAGGTGTTCCCTTCTTGGTAAAGGATCTGTTTCAGGAATACCAAGGCATTCCGACCTCCTATGGTAGCCGTGCACTTAAAAACCGCAATTACATCCCTGATTTTAATGCTGAAATTGTCAATCGCTGGGAAAATACCGGTATTGTCACTTTTGGCCGTACCAATACGCCAGAGTTTGGCATTAAAGGTATTACCGAACCTAAGGCATGGGGTGCATGCCATAACCCGTGGAATTTAAAACATAATAGTGGTGGTTCTTCAGGCGGTTCAGCATCTGCGGTAGCGGCAGGCCTTGTCCCGATTGCCGGTGCTGGTGATGGCGGCGGTTCCATCCGTATCCCTGCTTCTTATTGCGGTCTATTTGGCTTAAAGCCTAGTCGTGGACGCACGCCGTGGGGGCCACAATTCAGTGAAGCCATGCATGGCGCAGCAATGCAGCATGTTTTAAGCAAAACTGTGCGTGATAGTGCAGCCATGCTTGATGCCGAGCAAGGCCCAGAACAAACTTCACTCTTTAGAATTGAAGCGCCAGCACAAAAATACAGTGATATCATTCAACAAACACCTAAAAAGCTCAGAATCGCGTTTAACACCCAATCCCCGATTGGCACCAAAGTGTCTAAAGATGCGATTCAAGCAGTGCAACACACTGCAAAACTGCTGGAATCATTGGGTCATATTGTGGTGGAAGATCACCCAAAAATTGATGGTTTGGCATTGGCAAAAGACTTCGTAACCACATGGTTTAGCCAGTTCTCTTATATGCAGGCACAAATCAAACAACAATATGGGGCAACCGATCAGGACTTTGAACTGGATTCCATTGCATTGGCGGCTTTTGGGGCAAAAACCACGGCAACAGAATATATTCACACTCTGGATAATTGGGGCGTGTATAGCACCCAGATGAACATCTTCTTTGAACAATATGACCTGTATCTCACTCCAAGCACAGCATCGGTTGCACCCAAGAATGGTGAAGTTGCCACGCCAACGTGGCAGAAACCCATCTTAAAAGGCTTGTTAAAACTTGGTAAAGCCCACTATCTCGCACAAGGGAAACTGGTCGAAAAAATGGTACAAGACAACTTGAGCTGGGTTCCCTTTACCCAGTTAGCCAATGTTACTGGCTTACCAGCCATGTCGGTGCCGCTGTACTGGAATCAACAAGGCCTGCCGCTTGGCAGTCAGTTTATCGCGCCGTTTGGACGTGAAGATCGCTTACTTCAACTGGCAACCCAGCTCGAACAAGCACAACCGTGGATGCCTCAATATCAAAACATCCAACTCTAATTTAGCTTTTGGCTGCTGTTTCAATGTGATTCGGCAGCCAGAACACCAGTAATAGTCCCAGCAACACCACTACACTTGCACAGAAAAAGATGGTCATACCTGAAAGCATCTGCCAGTAATGCCCTGCCAACAAACTTCCAGAAGCAACGCCTAAGCCCCACATGGTGCTATACAGCGCTTGTCCACGTCCCTGTTGCTCTGCCGAGAAGTTCTGAAAAATCACTTTCATGGCAATTAGATGGAACAACCCAAAACTAAATGCATGCAGGCATTGGGTCAGCAATTGTCCGATATAATTTGTCTCCAACATCCCCACTAGCCACCAGCGAAGACTGGTCAGCAGTAGACAAATCACCACCAGTGTCCGCCAAGAAAAGCGAGTGAAAAATACTTTTTGCGCGACTGCAAACATGACAATCTCGGCGATAACACCCATCGCCCACAAACTGCCAATTTGTGTAGTACTGAAACCAATTTCTTTGAGGAAATTACTATAGAAACTATAAAATGGCGCCAGTGAAAACAATAAAATAAATTCAATGCTAAAGAATGCAGCAACAATAGGTTTTTTCAGAACAGGCCATAGCGGTTGTAATTTTTTTTGTGAGCTTGGTGCATGCTCAGGCTCTTTAATACTAAATGACCATAGAAAAGCAAGAAATGAAATCGCTAAAAGTAAAACTGGCAACATCGCAATTGGAATAATCTCCAATAATGCGCCAATCAAAAACACTCCGACAATAAAACCGACCGAACCCCACTTACGCACTTTGCCATACAGTTCAGCCCGTTTTTCACCCAGCCAAAATAATGTCACCCCTTCAAATTGAGCCAGAATAGCATTCTGGAAGAAGCTAAAAATCAGCATCAGCAAAGCAACCGATTGAAAGCTGTTTGGAATCACAAATATTGCAAACCAGATACAGGCTTCCATCCATGTGGCAATGCGCACTAGTAGCATGCGCTTGCCGGACTTATCGGCGATCCAGCCCCAGATGAGTGGCGCAAAAAAACGGGTAATAATCGCAATTGAAGAAAGAATACCAATCTCTTGATAGTTGAAACCCTGATCTTGTAGATACAGGTTCCAATAAGGCATGAATGTACCAACGATGGAATAGTAGAAAAAGTAAAAACCACCTAAGCGCGTCTGGATATTCAGAGATTGAAACAATTCAAAACCTTAAGATTTATTACTTGATATATGAGTGAATCTTATCTTATTTAAAAATTTAATTCGTGCTCAATAATCACGGAGACTCTATTTTTTAGATATCGCCAATAAAAAAGGGCTGAATAACTCAGCCCTTCTATTCACATCATTTATTCAAAACTTATGCATCTGTATTCAATGCCACACTATGTTGCGTATTTCTTAACTTTCGCTGTTTAAGAAAATAAGCCAGCATCAAACATAGAATCCACGCAGGAATCATCATCACGGCAATACGCATATCAGGTGTTAATGACATGACCACCAAGATTCCCAGCATAAAGATCATGCAGAGATAATTACTAAATGGATAAGCAATACTTGGGAATTTGGTTGTTACGCCTTCTGCTTGCATGGCTTTACGGAACTTGAGATGTGTCCAGGAAATCACCACCCAGTTAATAACAATCGCAGCAACCACCAGCATCATCAATAAACCAAACGCTTTTTCAGGAAATGCATAGTTCAACAACACACACAAAACCGTCACGAAAGCTGAAAGATATACCGCATTGGTTGGAATACCACGCTTATTGATATGCTTGAGGAATTTCGGTGCATTGCCTTGTTGGGCCAAACCTAACAACATACGGCTACTGCAATAACTCGTACCGTTATATACCGATACTGCCGCAGTCAAAATCACAAAGTTAAGTAAAGTCGCTACACCTTGACTGTCCAGTGAAGCAAATACCATCACGAACGGACTACCACCTGCTGCCATTTGATTCCAAGGGAATAATGCAAACAGAATGAAAAGTGTCGCAATATAGAAAATCAGAATACGGTAAATAATCTGGTTCACTGCTTTTGGTAGAGTTTTATCTGGCTCACGTGCTTCGGCTGCGGTAATACCAAATAATTCAATGCCACCAAATGCAAAGATGATCACCGCCATTGCCATGACTAAACCTTCAACACCAAATGGGAAAAATCCACCCAATGCCCAAAGGTTACTGATGCTCGCCTGTGGCCCTGCTGTACCTGTTGCAAGTAAATATGAACCAAAGGCAATCATGGCGAGGATAGCCAAAATTTTGACGATGGAAAACCAGAACTCCATTTCGCCAAAAAACTTTACATGTAACAGGTTGATACCGTTAATTAAAATAAAGAAAGCCAGTGCTGAAACCCATGTCGGTATTTCAGGCCACCAATACTGAATATAGAGACCAATTGCACTCAACTCTGCCATACACACCAGAACATTGAGTACCCAATAGTTCCAGCCCGACATAAAGCCTGCAAATGAGCCCCAGTATTTATAGGCAAAATGACTGAATGAACCACTCACCGGCTCTTGTACCACCATTTCACCTAACTGACGCATCATTAAAAATGCAATCAGTCCTGCAATCGCATAACCCAATATGACCGAGGGGCCTGCCAACTTGATTGATTGGGAAATCCCGAGAAACAGACCTGTACCAATTGCACCACCTAGCGCGATAAGCTGGATGTGCCGATTGCTTAGACCATGTTTCAGGTTTCCTTGCTCCTGTTTTGACATATGATTATTCTCGTCCTTGTAGCGTAATTTTTTTGTCTAAAATTACGTATATCATAAATTAATCACCAATGCCTACCTCTAATCAAAAAATATTTGATTTACTTTTCAGATAACCGCGCATATAAACAGAAAATTCAATAAATAACAAATATTATGAATAATGTAATTAAATTATGTATTGCGTAATTAATTATTTTCAGTATGATAGAAATCATAAAGTCGATATTTCTTGCTTGAGCCAAGACAACTCAATGGATAAGACGAAAAATATGTATCGTTTTTTCAAAAGCTTGAACATAGCAAGATAAAAATTTAAACGTTTTTCACAGAATGAGAGACAAGGAAGGTACAACATGGTGCAACAATTAAACTCTTTTCTTGAGATTGATCCACAATCAGATTTCACAATTCATAATTTGCCTTACGGAATCTTTAGCGAAACAGCACAAGGTGATAAACGTGTAGGTGTTGCGATTGGCGACTGGGTACTCGATCTTGCAGCATTAGAAGCGCATGGCGTGTTACACAGCAACGTCCCAAACTGTTTTAATCAAACAACGTTAAATAAATTTATTGAAACAGGTAAGCAAAACTGGCAAGCCGTTCGTAAAACCTTGCAAAGCCTATTGTCTGCTGAAAACCCTGCATTACGCGATAACGCAGACTTACGCCAGAAAGCATTATTGAAACAAGAGGCCGTTACGCTACATTTACCAGTACATGTACCGGGCTATACCGATTTCTACTCATCTAAAGAACATGCGACCAATGTTGGTACCATGTTTAGAGATCCGAAAAATGCCTTGTTGCCAAACTGGAGTGAACTACCAGTGGGCTATAACGGCCGTGCCAGCTCTGTGATTGTCAGCGGTAAAGATATCGTCCGTCCTTCTGGTCAGATCAAATTACCAAATGAAGAACGTCCTGTTTTTTCAGCGACGCGTAAACTCGACTTTGAACTGGAAACTGCTTTTATTGTAGGTAAAGCCACTGAACTAGGTGAGCCGATTGCGATTGAAAATGCATGGGATCATATCTTTGGTATGGTGTTGCTAAATGACTGGTCTGCGCGTGATATCCAGCAATGGGAATATGTTCCGCTCGGCCCGTTTAATGCCAAGACTTTTGCCAGCGCAATTTCCCCTTGGATCGTTACCATGGAAGCTTTGGAGCCATTTAAACTCAAAGGCCCAGAACAACAGCCACAACCACTCGGCTATTTACAGGAAAATGTTGCAAACAGCTATGACATTCATTTGAGTGTTGAAGTACAAACACCTCAAGCACAACAAGCAGAAGTGATTTGCCAGACCAACTTTAAATATATGTACTGGTCGATGGCGCAACAACTCACCCACCATACCATTGCAGGCTGTAATGTACAGGTTGGCGATCTCATGGGTTCTGGTACGATTTCAGGGCCAACTGAAAACTCTTACGGCAGTTTGCTTGAGCTGACGTGGAATACCACCAAGCCACTTCACCTTTCAAACGGCGAAACACGTGGCTTCCTTGAAGACGGCGACCGTGTTGTCATGAAAGGTTATTGTGAAAAAGATGGTATTCGCGTGGGCTTTGGCGAAGTTGCCAACACCATTTTACCAGCACGTCACTTTAGTTTTAACGAACAAAAGGACGAGCGCTATGAAACTGTATAGTTATTTTCGTAGCTCGGCCGCATACCGTGTCCGTATTGCGCTGAACCTGAAAGAGATTGCCTATGAAACCCAGCCTGTTCATTTGGTCAAAAATGAACAGCAACAGGAACAATATGTTGCGCTGAATCCAAGCCAGCTTGTTCCTACGCTGATTGATCAGGATCAGGCGCTTTCACAGTCACTCAGTATTCTGGAATATCTGGAAGAACAATATCCAGTAAACCCATTGTTACCGAAAGACAGTATTGAACGCGCCAAAGTACGTGCATTTGCTCAGGTTATCGCCTGTGATATTCACCCGCTGGATAATCTGAGAGTGCTGAAATATCTCAAAAATGATCTTGCAGTCAGCGATGAGCAAAAAAATCAATGGTATCAGCACTGGATTATTGAAGGCTTTAAAAGTCTGGAAAAACAGTTGCAGCATTCCAACGGACAATTCTGTTTTGGTGCACAAGCCACGATTGCCGACTGCTGCCTGATTCCACAAGTTTATAACGCAAAGCGCTTCAAAATAGATTTAAGCGCTTTCCCAAAAATTGAATCGATTTATCAACATTGTTTAACCCTTCCAGCATTTTTACATGCTGCACCAGAACAACAACCAGATTGGGAATAGGGATAAAAGGAGTTTTATCATGAGCTTTGCAATTAAAAAAATTCACCACGTGGCCTATCGCTGTAAAGATGCTAAAGAGACTGTGGAATGGTATAAAAAAATGCTCAACATGGATTTCATTCTGGCATTTGCTGAAGACCATGTCCCTTCTACCAAAGCCTTTGATCCTTATATGCATCTATTTCTCGATGCTGGACAAGGCAATGTACTGGCATTTTTTGAATTACCGACCCAACCAGAAATGGGACGTGATGAGAATACCCCACAGTGGGTTCAACATATTGCCTTTGAAGTTGAAGACCAAAATGCATTATTAGCAGCAAAAGCACATCTTGAAGCCAATGATGTCAAAGTATTAGGCGTTACCAATCATGGTATTTTCCATTCAATTTACTTCTTCGATCCAAATGGTCATCGTCTGGAACTGACCTATAACGATGTGCACGCAAATGCCAAAATCTCACGCATTACAGAAGAAATGAAAATGGAAATGCTGGATGAATGGAGCCGTACCAAACGTGCTCCACACCATACTCACTTCTTGCATGAAGATGAGCTAGGAGCATAATTCAGGCTCAAACGCTCGGCATTGGGGTTCTATCGCTTCAATGCCGATTTTTATTGCCTGAATATAAGGCATGTATACGCTTTTTATGGCTTATGCTTATGATACGAATATAGTGTAAGGTGATTAAAAACAATTGTATGCTTATACAATTCACCTATTTAAATCATTTAAAAAGATGATTTCTATTTTAGGTCATGCTCAGGCATTATGTGCTGCATGTAACACTAAATATTGACAGTAAACGCACACAGCTAAATGTATGCAGATTAAGGGTTATTGAATGATTGAAGAAAAGTTATCTGGTGGGGTTCAATCACTTGAGGTCGGTCTAGCCGTACTCAATGCCCTTTTGGAACACAATAAACCGATTATATTAAAAGAATTATCTAGCCGACTGGATATGCATCCTGCCAAAGTTCACCGCTATCTGGTCAGCCTGATCCGCATGAACTATGCAAAACAGCTTGAAGATGGCCAATATGCCTTAGGTGATCAGGCATGGCGTCTGGGTTTAAACTGCATTCAGCATACCGATGTATTACAACTGGTACAGCATCTTATTTACGAATTACAAAACAAGATCGGTTGCGGTATCCAGATCAGTAAATGGTCGCCTAGAGGCCCATTAGTAGTACAATCAATTGAGTCAAACCACCCGATTTCCATCGTCACCAAAGTGGGCTCGGTTATGCCGTTAATCAACTCCGCTGCTGGGCGCGTATTTGCTTCATATATGCCTGAGGCCATCATTAAGCCGCTTATGCTGGCTGAATGGGAAAAAGCGACACAAAACCACTACCCGATCAAACCAAGTAATTGGGATGGGTTCCTTGCGCTTAAACAAACTACACTACAACACGGCATGGCGATTGCACAAGGCGACTTGCTGGTCGGAATCAATGCAGTGGGTTTACCAATTTTTAATGCACATCACTCGATGGAGTTTTGTATTGTTGCACTGGACAGTGAAATGTTCTTCTCGGTGCAGGAAGGCAGTGAAAAATTGGAACTATTTAAACGTGAAGTGGCTGCGATCAACCAGTATATTCAAACTCGTTAATTTTTATTCATCCATAAAAAAGCCAAGAAGTAAACTTCTTGGCTTTTTCGTTTTTTTCAGTTTTAGCTTATTTTGCTTCTAACACACCACGGCGAATCTGGTCACGTTCGATCGACTCAAATAGTGCCTTAAAGTTGCCTTCACCAAAACCGTCATCATCTTTGCGTTGAATAAATTCAAAGAAAACTGGCCCAAGCATGTTTTGAGAGAAAATCTGTAATAACAGTTTTTTCTGACCATCTTTGGTATTGCCATCCAGTAAGATACCGCGTTTTTGCAGTTCTTCAGTTGGCTCGCCATGATCCGGTAAACGGTCTTTCAACATTTCATAATAAGTTTCAGGTGGCGCGGTCATAAACTGCATACCCATACCTTTTAACTTATCCCATGTTGAAAGCAGATCATCGGTAATAAAGGCAATATGTTGAATACCTTCACCATTAAAGTCCGCCAAGAACTCGGCAATTTGACCATTGCCCTTGTCTGAATCTTCATTTAATGGAATACGAATCATGCCATCGGGTGCAGTCAACGCTTTCGAAGTCAAACCTGTATATTCGCCTTTAATGTCGAAGTAACGAATTTCCTGAAAATTAAAGATTTTTTCATAGAAGTTCGCCCAATATTCCATACGTCCTTTATAAACGTTGTGGGTTAAATGGTCGATTTCGTTTAAGCCCGCACCTTTTGGATTACGCTCGACATCATCAAAGAAAACAAAGTCATTTTCATAAATATCACGATCTACCAGGAAAATTGGCATTCCACCAATTCCTTTAATCGCAGGAATATTCAATTCCATTGGGCCAGCTTGCGAGTACATCGGCTCTGCGCCCAGTTCGATTGCATTTTTAAATGCCTTCGCTGCATCACGGGTTCTAAAGCCCATTGCACATGCTGACGGGCCATGTTCTTTAAAGAAGAATGAAGCATAAGATTCTGGCTGGTAATTCAAAATGATATTGATATTACCCTGACGCCATAAATAAACTTTTTTAGATTTATGCTTCGCCACCTTGGTAAAGCCAATTGTTTCAAAGATTTGGTCTAATCCATTTTCCGTCGAAACAAATTCAATAAAAGCAAAACCACATAGTTCTAATGGGTTATCTAAAATGTCCATCTAGTTTCCCTTATTTAGATAAATTCATCCGTTGTTAATGCAAAGTACCGTATTTTGTTTTGGCTAATCTCAGCTCACTCAACAAATCAGCACTTATACGCATTACTTTTAGAAAAGGTCACAGGTGTTTTTATAAGTATGTTAAAAGCATCCGTGTTGAAACCTTTCCTTCCATAAGTAAGCCAATGCAACCATAAAGTATGAACTTTCTTTGCATAGGCCCTCAACCATAAATTCATGCTACAAGAAAGATTAAATTTATGCAATACATAATTAAATTATGTTATGTGTAATTTGCTGGTTTTTTCTTGTCATATATAACGTGTTTTAACTCAATTCGAAGCAGTAGCTACTAGAAGGCAGAATTTAAAAAGAAAAATGCCTCCAACTAAATCAGACATTGGTCTCAAGCTCAAAAAGTCAGCACCTTAGAAGCAGAATATGATTTTGAAGCAAAACAAAGGAGGTAGCGAGATGAGGGAGATAGAAGATGAGAAGCATCCCGACAAGATATTATCGGGATGCGCTTATTTTAAGATGGAAATGCCCAAAGATCTTTGGAATCAACCGTATCCGATAACAATCTAAAAGCAGCAGGCTCCAGATCCTGATCGACTACGACATAACCTTTTTCATTATTTTTTAAGGCTGCACATTTATTTTCAGTGAATTGATAACTTGCAGTATTTGCCAATGAACTCTCACTGATTTTTGCTGTGAAGCTACAGTTTTGATCAAGTGAAATCATTTGTCCTTGAGCTTTTACCTCAACAGGAATCGAACTGCCGTCAGCCAAAGATAAGGTATAGCTTCCCACCAGCTCATTCAAACTTAGCTTTTGATCAGCAATTTTTTCATAATGGGCAAATTCAAGTTTGAGATTTTTATCGCTTTGATTGCTGTGCCATGTTTTAGTTGCTACATCATAATGCATCACAATCTGAGCGCGATCTTGCTCATCATTTAAAACCACCAGCTTGGTGCCATCCGTACCTGAATAGTATTTACCTACTGTAGGTAATTCCTGATCGGTTTCGATACTAACCGAATAAGTACCCACTGCTAATGCAGGAACTGGCTCTGACTTCTCGGCTGGCTGTTCTTGTCGATCATTATTGTCATCATGACAAGCGCTCAAGGCTAAGCCAAGAAGTAATATCCATAAACAACGTTGCATTGGCCTTCCCCTTACTTGAACAGGTTCTTAAGACGGATCTTTAGCCATTCTTGCGCTGCAGGACGATGGTCATAGGCCACTTGCATTGCAGTCACTGCAATCTTGCTTTGTACAACAGCACTTTCATCTGTTGCTTGTGCTGCTGTTGGTGCATTGGAATTAATGCCAAAACCTAAACCGTATTGATTGCCGCCTTTATCATCTTTGCTGACTTTAAAATTAAAGTTATACAAGTCATAGCTACCAATTTTCGAGAACGCGAACGGCGTGCTGGTGCTTAAGTTCTTTGGAAAGTTGACATTCAAGGTAATGCCTTTAGGTAACAAAGCACCCTGACCGGCTTTATTTTGCAGCTCTTTCAATAATACGACTGTCTGTTTTGCCACAATCACGGAATTGGCATTATTTAAAGTCTTATCATCCACCGTATTTGGATCTGCACTTAAGGCAATCGAAGGAATTCCTCGAGCTGCCGAAAACTGTACATTACCAATCGTGCCCGAATGAACCACAACCCGACCAACATTCTGTCCTTCATTTGGCCCTGACAAGACAAGATCAGGTGCTTTGCCCCAGCGCTTATTGGCAACGACATCCAGACCATAAGCAGTTGCCATGACGGGTGTGCCGTGCACATAACTCCAGTCCCCATTGGTATAACCTGCTTTGGTAAAAGCACCTGCTGCTGGTGCGCCAATCGCCGCCGCCCCATTATGGCAACCATTTTCAGCCGCAATCTGCTTATCATTATCCGCCGAAATTACGCTAGCGCTGTACATCACAATTGCCCCACCACGTCCGCTTTGTGGTGAACATGGCACAGATACAGCCACACTATGACCATTGGCTTTTAACTCATCATAAAGCGCTTTGACATTACTGGTTAAGCCATCATCATTGACAATTAAAATATTTAAAGCAAAAGTCTGCGTCGAACATGCAGCTAAAATTAATCCACCCCAAAAACTCTTTTTCATCGTCCTATCACTATTCAAAATATTCGCCAGAAACAATAGTGTTGAAATATGAAAAATTTATGACGTATTCGAGCAAGAGCTTTAGCAAACCACCTGATTCAGATTCTATTCGCTGTCTTAAATTCTTAACAAAGTTCGATTAGTTTAAATAAATAATTGATAAAGACCACAGCGATAATTGAACTATGAACGAGATATCAACCTTTGAAAAACTGACCCAACTTATTGATTCTTATAGCCATGAGCATGGTGCCAGACCACAAAAAATTTTAATCGGTTATAAAGCCTATTATCATCTTATGGGCAACTCGAACTTTGCCACAGAAGTGACAGATTCAGCATTAAATCCAAATAAAAGAAGGTATAAAAAGATAAAGATTAAGGTCACTAAAGATGATTATCAACTTGAGCTAGAATGATGTTCTAGCCAAAAAATACAGATCATTAAGTCTGCAATTTATACGTTTAAATCAGAATTTCATTTTCGTTATAATATTTTTCCAGTTCAGCAATCAGCTGTTCTTTGCCATCCATGCCATATAATTCAAAATTAATCTTTTCCAGATAATTGACAATAAAAATTAAGCGACTATTTTCATCATTCTGCCGCTTCTTTTCTTGCAGAAACTGTTTATACGCGACAAAGAGTTGATAACTTTGACGCGTATTTCGTCTTCTATTTAAGCTTGTTGTGTTGTCTTGCTCAACCATACTTTACATTTTACCCCTTATGAAATAAAAACCCACCGAAGTGGGTTCAGAAGCCATCAGAATGTTGTGTCAGAAAACATCAAAATTATTATTTTTATGCTCTAACCAACTGTTTCTTGTTCTTATAGAATTAGAATAATCTGATGTTATGACAGTTCAATGACCAATAGAATTTGATTAAAATTCTCTATCCATCAGGTAACGCTGAGCGATATGCACAGCCTGATTTGGTTTAGGCTGACATTGCGTCCAGATCCCGTCTGCTTGAAGCTCCCAGGCACGGCGGTTGTCCTTGAGATAATTATTCAAGCCATCTTCGATAATCAATTTCTTGAGTTTCTTGTCTTCAATCGGGAAGCAGGTTTCGATGCGGGAAAACAGATTACGTCCCATCCAGTCCGCACTGGCGCAATACAGCTTAGCATCACCATCATTATAGAAATAGTAAACACGAGTATGTTCTAAATAGCGCCCCACGATCGATCGAACACGGATATTCTCCGAAAGCCCTTTCACTTGCGGTCTTAGACAGCAGATGGAACGAATGATCAGATCAACCTGCACTCCCGCCTGTGATGCTTTATAAAGTGCATGAATCAATTGTGCTTCAGTCAATGCATTGACCTTAATCATGATATGCGCTTTTTTACCCGCTTTGCTGTTTTCGATTTCTTGCTGAATCAGATCAATCAGTTGTGCATGTAAGGTAAAAGGTGCATGGAAAAGCTTCTTTAACTTGGCCATTTTCCCCATGCCCGTCAATTCCTGAAAGACCTTATGGACATCTTCGCAAATGTCATCGTCACCCGTGAGTAGCCCATAATCTGTATAAATTTTTGCATTGGTTGCGTGATAATTTCCCGTACCCAAATGTACATAACGTTTAATCTTGTCTTGCTCGCGACGCACCACCAGAATCATTTTTGCATGTGTTTTATAACCAACGATGCCATAAACAACAACCGCACCTGCCTCTTGCAATACATTCGCCACTTCAATATTTGATTCTTCGTCAAATCGCGCTCTTAGCTCAATGACAGCGGTGACTTCTTTACCATTTCTTGCAGCTTCGGCAAGGATTTTCACAATCTCGGAATCCGCTCCACTTCGGTAAAGCGTTTGCTTAATCGCCAGAACATTTGGATCATAGGCAGCATCCCGCAAAAGCTTGATCACAGGAGCAAAACTGTCAAATGGATGGTGTAACAGTACATCGCCTGCCTTGAGCACATCAAAGATTGGCTTTTTGCTATAAAGTGCTTTAGGAATCTTTTGTAGATAAGGCTTAAAGCGTAATTCCGGTAAATCAAAATTTGAGATAAAACGCGCCAGATTGACAGGGCCATCAACAAAATATAAATGTTCTTTTTCGAGTTCAAATTGTTCCAGTAAATAATCAGCAATATGATCTGGACAGTTTTTATTGACTTCAAGTCGGACGGCACGCCCAAAACGTCTTGCAGACAGCTCACCTTTTAATGCCACCGCTAAATCTTCGACATCTTCTGATACTGTTAAATCAGCATTTCGGGTGACACGGAATTGATAACAACCTGTTGCCTTCATGCCGGGAAACAAGTCAGAGATATGTTCCTGAATAATCGCCGACAGTAAAATATAGTGTTCTGCGCTACCCGAAACATGATGAGGTAATTTTACCAGTCGAGGTAAAGATCTTGGTGCGGGTACAATCGCTAAATCAATTTCACGGCCAAATGCATCCTTGCCTTCCAAGGTAACAATAAAGTTCAGACTTTTATTGGCTAATCGTGGAAATGGATGAGCCGGGTCCAGACTGATCGGTGTGACTACAGGCTGTACTTCACTGTAGAAATAATCTTTGATCCAAGCCTTATGCTTTTCCAGAATATCGGTATGTTGTATGTAATGTACGCCATGACCTTGTAACTGGGGCAAAATCGTATAATTCAGTATCTTATATTGTTCTTCTACCGCCTCATGAACCACTTTAGAAATTTGCTGCAACACCTCTGCAAGCGGCATTCCATCTGGCCCTGTGACCTGAGTCGACATATTGATTTGTTGTAGCAGACTGGCAACGCGGATTTCAAAAAATTCGTCTAAATTGCGAGAGAAAATAATTAAAAAATTAAGTCGTTCCAGTAGCGGATGTTCAACATCTTTTGCCTGTGCAAGCACACGTTTATGAAACTCTAATAGCGACAACTCTCGATTTAGATATGTTTCTAAACTATGTTCTTGAGCATTTTTGAGTGCATGCAGTGAGGTCATTGATTACTCTTTTTTATATATAAATTACTTTGCGATAAAGCAACTGGAAACGGATTTTTCAATCTCCTATTTTCTTAAAAATATATTGCAGATTAATGACATAAATAAATTGCTTGCCCAAAAAACAAACCATTTGATCTCGTTCAAGTTAAAAAGATACGAGACCAAATGAAAGAGATGAATCAATAGCGGTTCAAAACAACACTACGATTAAAACATCTCCCTGTCTAAGGTCTAAAATTTATAACCCAGTTTAAGACCATATCCGATGGAGTGATTTTGACTAAACTCAGCCACGTAATAATCACTGCCAGCCTGTGCACCCAGTTGTGCTTTTGCATCACCCAGCCAGAAATATTTCACGCCACCTGAAATAAAAGTTTGAGCTATGGGACTATATTGTGCACCAATCCCAACATTATAGTAGCCTTTCACAGGCCCACCACTTGACACTTTCTCCCCAGCCCCTGAATCCCACCCAACCGACATCGAAGCAAACCATTTCTGAGAAAGTTTTTGTCCTAGCCCAAGATTTGCTGACCATTGATCATCATAATAACGAACTAAATTAAAACCATCTGGTCGACTTGGCGTAGACAAACTACCCACAATCTTGGAAATTTCGCCAAAACGATAAGGCTGAAAAGAAAAGTCACTCCAGTTCACCCAGCGTACATTACCAAATAACAATGTTCCTGGGCGCAAGCCAGTTTGGAACTCAAGATTAACGGAATCCGGTGTCTTGAACTTGGTGGTTCCAGAGCTATTTGCATTCGGCAGTTCAGCCACAATATGGTTGAGTGCTGCTTTATTCTGCTCGGTCATTTTCCCAATCGAAACCATATAACTTAAATGCTGGTCGACCAGATCACGTCCTTGCTGAGTACTTAACATATCAATCAACGGCGCATTTTCAGTTGCATTGACTTTATGTTCTATTTCAGAACGATAGGTTAATGAGGCTTTCAGGCCTTTTTCTGGAATCTGATACGCAAAACCAGCCAACCAGCCCCAGTCACCTACGGCTTTGCTGTGAAAATCATAGCCATTATAGAGGCTGAACACCGCACCTCTAAGTTCAACCTGACTCTTAAAATTTTCATAGGTCGGGCCGAGATAAAAATTCCAGTTTTTATTGGGCTGATAACCAAAAATGAAACTTAAATTCTGAATATCAAAGCTGGATTTGGTATTGCCTGTTGGCGCGTTATTGGAGGTCGTTTGGGCAATTCTCGTGGTCATCATCCCTGGCAATAAAACAATATCATTTGAGGTGGCGACAAAGCTGTTATTACCTGAATACTCCGTATCTGACCCAAAAGGTTCATCATAAATAAAACCAAAAGAAAACTTTGGCGCGAGTTGTAGTTTTAATGCGGCTGAGGGCCAGTAACTTGAATTTGCAATATCAGAGATCGATTGACGTGAAGCATTGATACCCGCTTCTTGCCCTTGTAGGGAGCTATCCGTGACTGATAAGCCTGCTTCAAAATAATTTCCTGGCTGCAAAAAGGCTGAAATGGATTGTCCATTTCGATCAAAAGCAGCGGCATTTACTTGTGTTGAAAAAACTATTAACAGTAAATAATTGATTTTATGATTCATTTTACATTTCCTTGTAGAATGAAAGGGAGCTTTTTTATTGCTCTACTCCCTTTGATTTTCTTAAAATATTAATTAATAGTCTGGTCGAGTCAAAATTGGAAAATTAGGCGTCGGTTTTTTAAATAGCGCAAAGAATTGTCCAACTTTCATCGGATTGCCCTTTATCTCGCTGTCTTTAGATTGCAGCAGTTTGGCAGGATTGGTTTCACCACTGATCAGTCTCAAATACGAAAGCTTGGTGAGGCTTAATGTCGGACAGTCGGCTGGTAAACGATTACGCTCTATTTTTTCAAACAGCATGACTGAATTCTCGATCCGCAATGCAAAGCTTTCATTGCGATCAGTTAAGACCAGATTCAGGCACTGATTTTCATTTTTTAAATTTTCGACATCCAGATTGGTAGCCATAGCCTCCAAAAATCTTTCGGTTGGCGTATGAATCAGTAAACCTAAACGACTCGAGGTATTTTTAACTATCGGCTGGCCTTGCAATTCTTGCGCCCCCATTAAATAGAAATTACGCCAGGTTGACGCTTCCGCAGTGTATCCAAGTTGACGGTATGTTTTAGCAAGCAGCTGTCTCGCCTGAGCATTGTCAGGGTTGTTAAAGACCAGATGTTTTAATACTTCTGCTGCCCATCGATACTCCGCTTGGTCATAAGCTTTCTGGGCATTTTTTAGTGCGTTAGCCTCTCCTCCAGCAAGCTCAATATATTTCTTTGCCGCATCTCTAGGGGGCAATGGATCAAGATTGGAAGGATTCGCATCAAACCAGCCCATATAGTATTGATATACCGCTTTGGCGTTGTGCTTTAAAGTACCGTAATAACCATGTACATATAATTTCTGATCCAGCTCTGGTGGCAGTTTAATTTTTTCAGCGATTTCCGCACCATTTAGCCCTGAGTTCATATAACGAACCGTCTGATCATGGATAAACTTATAAACATCTCTTTGTGTTTTAATAAAGTCCTGAATATTGGCATTGCCCCAAACTGGCCAGTGATGCTGGGCAACAAAGACTTCCGAATTTTTGGTTTGTTCTAGCGCCTGATTTAAATAACCCACCCACTTTAAGGTATCGCGGACTTTTGCCCCTCTCAAGGTATAAAGGTTATGCAACGTATGCGACAGAATCTCCGCGCCATTGTAGAGTTTCAGCGAAGGAATGGAGAATGTCAGTTCTGACGGTGCTTCTGAGCTGGGTACATTATAAAAAACGAAATCCAGACCATCGATCTTGAGCTTCTGTTCTGGCTGTGTAATCAATTTATTCGGTTCTAAAATTCCCATTTGTCCGACAGCGACCGCCTTCCCCAGACCATTATCGACTAGACCATCGATACGTTTAGGCAAATATGTTCCATACATATAGCTGGCACGGCGCGTCATCGCAGGACCCGCCATTATATTTTCACTGGTGGCCTCTTCCATAAAGCCTTCTGGTGCAACAATCGGTATCTTTCTTTGCTTCAACTCTTCAGCTGAAATCACGCCTAGCGCACCACCGAAGTGATCCACATGACTATGGGTAAAAATAATTGCCGAAATTTTTTGATCGCCCAAATATTGTCGAGCAAACTTGATCGCAGCATCAGCCGTTTCTTTTGCTGTTAAAGTATCAACAATAATCCAGCCTGTTTTCCCTTGAATAATGGTCATATTGGCTAGATCAAAACCGCGAATCTGCCAAACACCATCTGTCACCTTAAACAAGCCCGCATTATTATTTAACTTGGCTTGGCGCCATAGACTCGGATTTACCGTATCAGGGGCAGCACCGCTAATAAAATTAAAGGCATCGAAGTCCCAGATCACATCGCCTTGTTCATTTTTGATCTGACCGCTCGGCTTGGCAACAAGCCCTCTTTCTGCATTTTTAAACTCTTGTTCATCCTGTAAATTATATTTATTTTGATAGAGCGCATGAGATTCAATCACTGCCTTTTCTACATTGACATCCGCTGCGCCAACATAAAACGGTAAAACACATAATAATGACGCTGTAACGACTTTAATCTTCATATTACTTCCTTATAACTTCTTTTATCCCGTTCACTGTTATATTTCAATGTGTCTTAGGATGCTCAAAACCGTAGGTAAAACCAGATATATACTTAAAACTTATGTTTAAATAACAATGTATTAACCGCTTCTATTCTCCTTTTTATGATGCCAGAAAGATCTAAATCCTTTTATAAATTCTCCATATAACGTTGTCTCTTTTTGACCAAAGTAGATTGATCAATTCCTAAAGCTTGGGCTGCTTTTTGCGTGGTTTTAAACTCTGTCAGTGCTTTGGCAATAATGCCGTATTCAAATGCCTCAACCTGTCTTTTTAGATTTCTCTCTGTCGGTTGTGAGGCAGATACATCAATGAAAGATTGAGGTTCATCAAAAATATTGGCTGGAATATCGGAAGGCTGAATCTGATCAGACAAACTCATGACCACGGTCTGTTCGATAAAGTTAGTCAATTCCCGAATATTTCCAGGCCATGAATACTGCTTCATCATCTGGATGACCGTTTTGGAATAGGTTCTATTGAGCTGATATTTATGATTAAAAAACTTGAGATAATGATTGGTTAAAGGTTCGATTTCACTAATACGATCTTTTAAATCATCTAAATGTAACTTAGCCACACACAGTCGATAATAGAGGTCATTTCGGAATGTTCCCTTCTTCATTAGTTCCTGTAAATTATGATGTGTCGCGGAAATAATCCTTACATCGGTATAAATATAATCACTGCCGCCTACAGGAATAAACCGATTATCTTCAATCACTTTTAATATTTTTGCCTGCAAGGCCAGTGGCAAATCCCCCACTTCATCAAGAAATAAAGTGCCGCCATTCACCGCTTCAAATAAGCCTTTTTTGCCTTTCTGCAATGCGCCTGTGAATGCACCAGGCACATAGCCAAACAGTTCGGATTCTAATAAACCGTCAGGCATGGTGGCACAATTGATTTCCAGAAAAGGCTTATCTTTCCTTTTGCTACGATTATGGATATGGCGTGCCAACATGGTCTTGCCCGTGCCAGTGCTGCCTTGAATCAGCACTTTAATATCAGATGCTGCAAGCCGATCTGCCAGTTGATAGATCTGGTTGGTTGAATCACTCAAGTGTTCAAACAAATCTGCAAAGGGCTTGGAATGAGAGTACTTTTCCTGAGTATTTTTAATATCTTCCAGCTCACGCTGAGCATTTTGAGCCCGTAATAACGCCGTAATATCACGTACAGAAGTAATCACTGCAATCAAGCTATTGGTGGTTTCATGAAAAACAGGATGACCTGTAACCAGTAATTCTTTGCCATTTTTTAGTGACTGCAAGATCGTGGTTTTTTTACAGCTTTTAATGACTTCCAGTGAAACAGAGCGCGAGAGTACACCTGCATTGACCAGCTCCTGAATGGAATGATCAATCAGATCATTGCGTTCCAGACCCGTCAGCATCAAATAGGCATCATTTGCAAATAAGATCTGTCCCATCCCATCTGTAATAAATACACCATCATCAATTGCGTCCATAATTGAAATGAACATTTTTTTTGAAATTCTCACGTCCCTTGAGTTTTCCTTATCAAAGAAATTTATCCAGTCCATTGTCTTATCTCTAAATACCGTTCTAAGTGATGATTTAGAACATTGCTAAGTTTTACAGCATCTCATCTGTATGCTTTCAAAAACATATTGGTATTTAATTATTTATCTTTCAACTAATAAATCTGATTAAGCAAGTATGATGCCAAAACATATTATCCATAATTATCAGTCAGATATAAAAACAAAGACTTTTAAGTTAATGAAAAAAAGCATTATTTATGATTTTTTTCATCATAAAAATACTGAACAAATACAGGAGGCTTATTTTGGAAAATGATTTTTATTGTTGATGTACTATGAATAGCAGTGAAGTTTATACATCATCGCTCCTACAGAAATACAATTTAGGCCAGAGCTAGATGCAATCAGGGCATCAGAAATAGAACGCGAGTGCATATGATGGGTTTTGAGGAAAAGTCCACGCCCTTTTTTGTTTGACTTGCATACGGGTAAAATATATACATAAATAATGATACAAGCTGTATCAGGATATAAAAATACAAGAATCAAGAATAGGATGAATAACAATGTCTCATCAAATTAATCTGCCAAGGATTATGGAAATTGGCAAAAATGCACGAAGCAAGCTTCCCCTGATTCTGAATAGTTTAGGTGCAAAAAAACCACTGATCATTACCGATAAAATGATGGTTTCACTGGGATACATCGCACAGATTCAAGAAATATTAAAAGCCGAACTTATCGACAGTGATTACTTTGATGAAACCATTCCCGAACCTACCTCTGGCTCGATTGAAGCAGGTGTTGATCATGTCAAAAACCATGATTACGATGCCATTATCGCGATTGGTGGCGGCAGCCCGATAGATAGTGCGAAAGCGATCAGCATTTTAAGCAAGCACGGTGGTGTCATCGCGGATTATAAATTTCCCCGACAAGTCAATGAAATAGGCCTTCCAATTATTGCCATCCCGACCACAGCTGGGACAGGATCTGAATGTACACGTTTCACCATCATCACCAATGACCTGACCAGCGAAAAGATGCTCTGTGCGGGTTTAGGCTTTTTACCTGTTGCAGCAATTATAGATTATGAACTGACCATGTCACTGCCTGCCCGAACCACAGCAGATACAAGCATTGATGCACTTACCCATGCAATAGAAGCTTATGTGAGTAAAAAAGCGAGTCCATATAGTGATGCGCAGGCAATCGCGGCAATGAGATTGATCGGACCAAATTTGCAAACAGCGTATCACCAACCCAGCAATGAATCTGCTCGTGAAAAAATGATGCTTGGATCAACTTTGGCTGGCATTGCCTTTTCCAATGCCTCCGTTGCGTTGGTGCATGGCATGAGCCGACCGATTGGTGCCTTTTTCCACGTGCCTCATGGTTTATCGAATGCAATGCTGTTACCTACAATCACTGCTTTTTCAATTCAAGCCGCCCCTGAACGCTATGCAGAATGTGCCAAAGCAATCGGATGTGCAAATCATGATGATTCGAATGACGTCGCCAATCAGAAGCTCATTGATACGCTGATCGAGATTAATCGAGATTTGGCAGTACCCAGCTTAGCTGAGTTTGGTGTCAGTCAAAGTGATTTTGATCAGGTCGTACATACGATGGCTGAACAAGCATTGGCTTCAGGTTCACCATTAAATAATCCAGTCGTACCAACGATTGAACAGATCATCACGCTTTACCAACAACTTTGGCAAGAGCAAAAACCAGCACTTATTGACGAGAATAAACTTACTGAGGAAAGCTACACATAAAACTGATCTAAAAAGCTGCCCGTGATCGTATATCTGTCAATCAAATATAAAATAAGCGATGAATACTTGATCTAGGAATCTCGAGTTCAATCGAATTTTTTTAGCGGGCGATTCATTTTACCGAAAGAATATCTTTTTAGATTTACAGCAGTTGAAATAGCAATTAAAAAAGGATATTGAATAAAATACTTATTCAATATCCCTAGCTTTTTATTAAACAATGGCTTAGGCAGAGAAAGCCTGTACATTATTTAATGCAACAATACGGCTTAATTTAGCTGGTAAAACGTCCGTATTCATCACGTTTTTGATTACCGCGACCGCGGCTACCACGATCATCATAATCATCGTCATCATCACGGCGGCTATGACCGCGACCACCTGAACGGTTGCTACCGCGATCATCTTCATCGTCGTCATCGCGACGGCTACGACCGCGGCCACCTGAACGGTTGCTACCGCGATCATCTTCATCGTCATCATCACGACGGCTACGCCCACGACCACCTGAGCGGTTGCTACCACGATCATCTTCATCGTCGTCATCGCGACGGCTGCGACCGCGACCACTAGAACGGTTGCTACCACGATCATCTTCATCGTCGTCATCGCGACGGCTGCGACCGCGGCCACCTGAACGGTTGCTACCATGATCATCTTCATCGTCGTCGTCGCGACGGCTGCGACCGCGGCCACCTGAACGGTTGCTACCATGATCATCTTCATCGTCGTCATCGCGACGGCTACGACCGCGGCCACCTGAACGGTTGCTACCGCGATCATCTTCATCGTCATCATCACGGCGACTACGACCACGTCCACCTGAACGGTTGCCACCGCGATCATCTTCATCGTCATCATCACGGCGGCTACGACCGCGACCACCTGAGCGGTTACCACCGCGATCATCTTCATCGTCGTCATCGCGACGACTGCGGCCGCGGCCACCTGAGCGGTTACCACCGCGATCATCTTCATCGTCATCATCGCGACGGCTGCGACCGCGTCCACCTGAACGGTTGCTGCCGCGATCATCATAATCATCGTCGTCATCGCGACGGCTGCGGCCTCGACCACCTGAGCGGTTACCACCGCGATCATCATAATCATCGTCGTCATCACGACGGCTGCGACCACGACCACCTGAATGGTTGCCACCGCGATCATCATAATCATCGTCATCACGACGACTGCGACCGCGTCCACCCGAACGGTTGCCACCACGATCATCTTCATCGTCATCATCACGACGGCTACGACTACGACCACCTGAATGGTTGCCACCGCGATCATCATAATCATTGTCATCATCACGACGGCTGCGACCGCGACCACCTGAACGGTTGCTACCGCGGTCATCATAATCATCGTCGTCATCGCGGCTGCTAGAACGACGACCATTTTTATGACTTAAAGAACCGGCTTCACGCGCTTCTTCTGAAGTAAATTCATGTGCATTTCCCCGTGAATGAGCCATACGTCCAGCCTCACGGGCTTCTTCGGTGGTAAATTCATGCGCATTTCCACTTGCATGGGCTGCGCGTCCGCCCTTACTCGCTATTTCCCGTAAGCGATCTGGATCCATGCTGGCGAATCCACGGTTTGAGGTACCTGAATTATTATCTTGATCATCTTGTCTAGAATCTTGATTAGCCATGATTATCTCTTCCTCTATTAAAATTATAGATGCACCGTTATATAGCGGCTATATTCACCATAAGAGATAAAATGCTTTTGCTCTAACCCTGCTATGTTTCAATACTTTTAAATGTTGCCAATTTATTTTTTATAAAACTGATATCATCATGTTATATGAGCAACTTTTAAGTATTATATTTTAAACTTCCTATATATTTTTTACGCTTTAAATAACACAGAGAAGAAAGCATTAATAAAGACAACAAATAAACATTCTTTTACAACCCCAATCAAAATCATTAAAGTGGATATAAAAAAATACAAAGCACACATTTAAAGAAACAATAGAATTTTAGACATTAAAAGATGCGATTGAATAAATTTTCAGGAGATTTAAAATGAATGAAAAAATGGAAGTCAGTTCAGATTTGGAACTACAACCTAGCTTTATGACATTACTTAGCCCTGAAATTTTGCTGGCTCATTTAGATACAGATAACCACGACTGGCTGGCATATGATTCGGACTGGTTTTACAAAGTAGAAAAAAAAGACATTACATTACCATTTCAGCGCATTCTACACATTACTAACAATATGAAAAATATTGAAATTTATAGCGATAAGTACGAACATCCTAAGGCGCTAGAATCTCAACGATCATCGATCAATAACGAACAATTACAGGAAGCCGAGAAAATAATTAGACTAATCCTCAATCTAGAACAATCCACAGCCATTGAAAATTGGACCCAAGATACTGAAAATAGAACACTTGTCGAAGATATTATAGCCAGTCACCATATTAAGATTTTATTTCTCGTCTAGCAGTCATTTGAGAATGGATAAAATTTATATTTTTTTACTAGCGTCTACGGAATAAATACAATTCCAACTAATCAAAACATTGTCCTTACCGAAAATAACATCTTTTTTAAAGATGATAAAAAATAATCGAATCAAAGGACTTTAGAGATGAGCAACAATCCGAATCAATATCCAACTTCTGCGCCTGCCCAAGAACAACCCCATCAACCAGGCAAGCAACAAGTGATGCATCCAGAACCTGAAATCATCAAGTCGACGCATCAAGGCAGCAATAAACTCAAAGATAAAGTTGCACTGATTAGTGGTGGTGACAGCGGTATAGGCCGTTCTATTGCCGTATTATTTGCCCGTGAAGGTGCAGATATCGCAATTATTTATCTGGAAGAACAAGAAGATGCTGAAAAAACTAAACAACTGGTTGAGCAAGAAGGACGACAATGTTTACTATTTAAAGAAGATATAACTGATCCTGACGTCTCAGAAAAGTGTGTTGAGGAGACTGTAAAGGCTTTTGGGAAAATTAATATCTTGGTTAATAATGCTGGCGTTCAGTTTCAGCAAAAAGATTTAATCAATATTAGTAATGAACAATTAGAGAGAACTTTTAAGACCAATATTTTCTCGATGTTTTATTTAACTAAAGTGGTACTGCCTCATTTAAAAGAAGGAGACAGTATTATTAATACCACCAGTATTACCAGTTATCACGGGCACGATGAGTTAATAGACTATGCCAGTACCAAAGGCGCGATTACAACATTTACCCGCAGTTTATCGACTAATCTCATGAAGCAGAAAAAAGGCATCCGTGTGAATGGTGTTGCCCCTGGCCCGATCTGGACCCCGCTCATTCCAAGTAGTTTTGATGCAGAAACGGTAGAGAAATTTGGTCAGGATACACCCATGGGACGAATGGGCCAACCAAGTGAAGTAGCGCCTGCATACTTATTCTTGGCTTCCGATGATGCCAGTTATATTACAGGACAGGTTATCCACGTGAACGGCGGTGAAATTATCAATGGCTAAGCCAGTATAAAACCTCCTATGGGAGGTTTTTTAATAACAATAAGAGGCTAAAAAATGAATCAGCATTTTACTATGGAATGTATACAGCAAAGGGCTTTGCACTATTTACTCCATTTTTTAGAAGAACAGCATTATCGTTTTACTGTCATTACACCGCTTAGTCATGAACGGATTTTGAAGCGCAAGAAACACTTATCCAATACAGCGAGGAGCTTAAAGGATATTTTTGGCTGGAATCTACCCTTTTATCCTGAAGCTCTGGATCAACAACTTTTTCTGATCTTAAAAAATGCCGACCTGATCCATCTTGAAGATCAGCAATGGTTGAGTACAGTTCGAGTGGCATCTCTGGATGAAAAGTTATTTATCCATTCAGCTTTTCCAACACTTGAAACCGATGCGGTGTTCTTTGGGCCTGATACTTATCGTTTTTATTATCATCTTAAACAATACTTACTCCACCAGACACATGTTATACAGCGTAGTGTGGAACTTTGTTGTGGTGCTTCGCCTGTCGCCATTACGATTGCTAAGTTAATTCCTGAGGCTACTGAAATTTTTACTGCGGATATTAATCCTAAAGCACTGTTTTACAGTCAGGTGAATAAAGATTTTACGGGGTTGAGTAATATTTTCCCCACACAGAGTAATCTTTTTTCCGATCTGGAGGGGCATTTTGACCTGATCTTTGCAAATCCTCCTTACCTGATGGATCTGCATGAACGTCAATATCGGCACGGTGGTCATGTGCTGGATGGCACTGATTTATCCTTTAATATTCTCACCGAAGGAATCAAAAGACTGACGCCTCAAGGCACGTTATTTTTATATACTGGCATAGCGATCAGTCAGGACGGCAATAAGTTTTTAGAAGCAGTCGATAGCTGGATACAAGATTATCCAGACTTTAACTACAGTTATGAAGAAATTGACCCTGATGTGTTTGGGGAAGAACTTGAACAACAAGCCTATCAACATATTGAAAGAATTGCTGTGGTTTTGATCAAGCTCTCTGCTGCCTGATTTTTTTAAAGATATAAAAAAAGCTCCATGACGGAGCTTTTTAGCATTAGGCAGGTATGGCTTCTGCCACGCCTTCCCTCGCCCAAACACGATGATGACGGAGCAACTGTTTCAGCTTCTCGGCCACATGACGGAAATCATCTTGCAATAGCGTGCCTTCATCTGGCACTAAATCAAGTTGATCCAGTAATTCAGCCTTATCACCCAAGAATACAATTGGTTTTAAATGCTTATAGGCTTCCAGTAAATAATGCTTGGTCACACCATCCGCCAAAACAGCATCTAAATTATCGCCATCTGCAATCACCACAGCATCATAGATAATAGAAGGTTCCGCTTTCTGCATGCCATCCGAGGTAATCACTTCATCGCGTGACCCTTTTACTGGTGCCAGCATTGGCGTTAATAAATGTACAATGGCATTTTCCTGAATCGACCAGTTAATGATCGTGCGTAATGTCTCCGCATTGACTTTGTCATGAATCAGTACGGCGATTTTACGGCCCTGAATATCCTCAGGAATAAACGCCTGCATAGAAAGTTTTTCAGATTTTTCAATGCTGGCCTGCTTAAAGTTTTCTTTTAAGTCCGGCACCTCGATTCCAAGATTTTGTCCAACTTGTTTCGCGAGATCGGTATCAATATTGGCCAGCACTTCCTGAACTTCACGCTCACGGATATGCGGTCGCTGTACCTTGCTTAATTCAAAAGTATAGGCATCGACCACATGTTTTTGCTCATGCGGTGCCAAGCTTTGATAATACAAACGCGCTTGTGAAAAATGATCCGAGAAAGATTCACTACGCTGACGAATTTTATGTCCGTCAATGCGCTCCTGATAACTTTCAAAGCCACCATTTTGCGCAGCAGCAGGAATCTCAATTGGCCAGTTATTATCAATCGAATTCGGCTGATATGAGGCCTGACCTTTATGGATTTGATGTTGATGAATGCCATCACGCTGATTATTATGGAATGGACATACAGGCTTATTGATGGGAATCTGATGGAAATTCGGGCCACCCAAACGACTTAATTGAGTATCGGTATAAGAAAATAAGCGAGCCTGCAATAGCGGGTCATTAGTAAAATCAAGCCCTGGTACGATATGCCCTGGGCAGAATGCAATTTGCTCAGTCTCTGCAAAGAAATTATCCACATTACGATTCAACACAAACTTGCCAATTGGCGTAATCGGAACCAGTTCTTCAGGAATAATTTTGGTCGGATCGAGCAGATCAAAATCAAAGCTCATTTCATCTTCTTCTTCAACAATCTGCACACCCAGTTCCCACTCAGGATACAGACCCTGCTCAATGGCTTCATACAGGTCTCGACGATGAAAATCAGGATCTTTACCTGCCAGCTTCTGTGCTTCATCCCAAACCAGTGCACTTAAACCCTGTTTCGGTGTCCAGTGAAATTTCACAAAACGAGCTTTTTCATGCGCATCTACAAAACGGAAAGTATGCACACCAAAGCCTTGAATCGAGCGTAAATTACGTGGAATCGCACGATCAGACATTGCCCACATCACCGCATGCGCGGACTCAGGCACCAGTGAAACAAAATCCCAGAAAGTATCATGCGCAGTCGCCCCAGTCGGAATTTCTCTATGGGGTTCAGGTTTTACCGCATGTACGAAATCTGGAAATTTAATCCCATCCTGAACAAAAAATACGGGAGCATTATTGCCGACCAGATCAAAATTGCCTTCTTGGGTATAGAACTTAATGGCAAAACCACGAATATCACGTACTGTATCCGCCGAACCACGTGGCCCCTGAACTGTCGAAAAACGCACAAAAATAGGCGTTTGTATGCTTGGATCAGTCAGAAAACCCGCTTTGGTAAAACGTTCATTGCCTTCATAAGCCTGAAAATAACCATGTGCACCGACACCACGCGCATGCACAATCCGTTCTGGAATACGTTCATGGTCAAAGTGCGTAATTTTCTCACGCAAAATAAAATCTTCGAGTAAAGTTGAGCCTCGTACTCCTGCTTTTAAGCTGTTCTGGTTATCTGCAATTTTCACCCCTTGATTGGTCGTTAATGCTTCGTCGGTGGCATCACTTCTCACCTGATCAAGCTGTCTGGTCTTTTCAGTCTGATTACTTTTGTCTGGTGTATTCCCAGCTAAAGCACTTTTAGTATTGTTATCTTTAAGATCGTCATTCATTGGGCTACCCTGTTTTATTGTTGGCTAAATAAAATGATTAAATGGTGTTGTGGTTTTCCTGACTTAACGCGGTGAGGCAGTTAAATAAGGAAATAACAATTCGGCATACTTCTGAGTACTCCATAGACCTATGCTTTTGTGATGAGATTCGGGGGCCAGAAAAGGCGTCAATTTACAAAGCTTGAGTGCAAAATTGTCTGTCTGACTAACTCTGGTTTGTAAGTGTTCCAGTTCGCCATCCGAGATGTAACTGAATAGATAATCATGCAATGGTTGTTCTTTACTTAGGCTATTTTTATAAGGCAAGACATGGGTTGAGTATTGATCGCCAGCAATCCAGTCATGAATAATCTGTCTTTCTGCGGGTGTAAACACACCATACATTTTCCCATCTTCATGGCTAATCATGCGCCAGAATGGGCTCTCCTCAGGATCACAATTAAATCTAATCCAACGCTTTTCGACCAGTTGATTGATAAAACTCCCAATCTGTTGTGGATTGGCTAGCCACTGATTAATGGATTTGCATCCAACAAATTGTTTTTCGTTATGAACCAGTTGCCCAATTAAGGCTTTGCGTTTTAAGATTTTATGAACAAAATTTTCAAGATTCAGATCTTTAATAATTTGTAGTGAAGACATTCCTTGCTGATTTAAGGCATAACCCCGTTTTACCTTCGCCATAAAAGCGTCTTTATCTTTGTATTTTTTATAAATATTTTCAAAAGCCTTTAAAGACTTATGCGCGTGACCATTGTCCAGATTATCAATGGTAATATGCAAATTGAAATATTTGGCTTCGATTCCCAGCTCTTTAAGTTCATAGTTGGTAATTAAAAGATGTAAAGGAAGCTGCTCATAGCCGAGATTAAAACCAATGATTTCAGGAATAAACTCTGGTGGTGCATAAGCTAAAGCCAGTTGGACTGCTGAGTGATGGTAATACTCGTCGTCTAGGAAAAGTTCAAAATCATCCAGCCCCAATACACGCAATAAGTCATCATAGATACAGACATGGTTGGACTTCGCCTGCCCCAGACCAAGCTCTTCTAAATAGATTAAAATGAGGTCATGAAAAACAGGATCATTCCAATAATTTACGAGGCTATATAACCAAGAACCGTCTACTTTTTTTACAGGGGCAACTTTTAGTAAAAATTCAAATGCCTGCCCGATGTTTTTAAAATATTCTCGCTGGCTCCCTGCTTGGCGCTGGCTTAAATACTCTTGATAGCTGAGACATACTTTACGATTTTCATTGTTATACCAATTACGGATTTCCTCAATCTCATTGGGCAAAGAAGTCTTATTCGGCTTCATCGTATCAAATTCTTGTGTTAAGAAATTAACTGCTTTTTTCTCTTTTTCAAAGTTAGATATATCCCCATCAAGGAAGAAAGAAACTAACTCGTAATAATTTTTATGATCGTCCTGCAACAAATCAAGTAATCTTTTTTTTACGACAACAGACATTTCCATTCTCCGAATCGAAAATATAAATTTACCTTACGTTGCTCATCCTTTATTCCTACCAACATTTTGTTAAAACAAGTTAAGATTGAAACAAATAAAAATCAAAAACCTTTTATATCAACAAAATAGGAAAATCACTTTTTTACATTTCAATATTTTGAATTATTTAATCAGAAAATAGATTAAAAAATAATTAATAATTTAAGTAATAAATTTGGTGAGAAAACCTATGTTTAAAAAATCATGCGAATTACTGGATCAAAAGAAGCTTTCTATTTTCTTTCTTGAAAGTGCTTCCGCAGGTTATTTATCCTATCAATTTTCTTTGAGTCCATTTTCTGGAGACATTCTTATAGGAAGTTTGGTTTGTTATGACTTAAAAGTAAAAGAAAAGGTGCTAAAAATTTCTCCAAAACTCATTAAGAAATATAGTGCTGAATCCATTCAGGTCACAGAAGAGATGATTAAAAAGGGAAAGAAAATCTTTAAATCAGATATTTATATTTCCTGTACAGGATTGCTTAAGAAAGGAGGCTCTGAAAGCAAACAGAAACCTGTCGGAACATTCTTTTATTGTATAGATTATAAAAATAAAACCTATATATTCAAAAAGATATATAAAGGAAGACCCGAAGCAAAGCTAAAAAATCTACTCAAGGATATATGCCGTAATATTGTTAAGATTATCAATAAAAAAGATATCCCAAACAAATGACCTTATTCTTTGTTGCAGTTTGTTACTTTAGTATAAACTTATATTAAGACTGTTCTATTTAAAAACAAACACAAATACTTAACTTGTTAAAAAATCATTATTTCCATAAAAAAACTGCATTACATTTAAATATAGTGAAACAGGCTCACCCTATGATTAAAATAAAAATATGTTTTAATTAAATCATCTGATTTACTCAGATATTATCAAAAACCAAATGAGGTGTACGATCATGAGTAATACAAATAACCAAAGCAATCAAGAACGCAATAATCAGCAGCAGCAACAACAAAATCAGCAAAACCAGCAGAACCAAAACAATGACAACCGTCAGCAGCAACAGCAGCAAAACGACAACCGTCAACAACAAGGTTCGAATCAAAAAAATTCTAACCAACAAGGATCAAACCAAAATAATCAACAGAAATAAAATTTGATTATTTTGATATCCGTAAATATTTAGGAGAATAAATTAATATTCTCCTAAATTTTATATAAGTTAGAACTTGCTGGAGAACGATAATGACAAATCAGAATATTACTGATCAAAATAATCAAGCTTCACGTGTAAGTATTGATCCAAATGATCATTGGCGTGAAAGTTATGTAACTCGCCCTTATTATCAAGAAGCTTCACTGGATACACCAGATCTGGATTATGATCGGGATTTTTCCAAAGCATATGAGCTAGGTAGTCGCGCACGTTCTGAGCACGACCGCAACACTCACTTCGAAGATGTAGAAGGTAATCTCAAAGAATCTTGGGAAGAGCTAAAAGCTGAATCAAGATTAAAATGGGAACAGGCCAAGCAAGCCATCAAAGATGCGTGGGATAAAGTCTAACTTTCCCCTTCCTATACAAAAATGAGCTTATTTAAAACATAAGCTCATTTTTATTGCATAGAATATAATCACTTACAAACTATAAGAAAGAGTATATAAAAATGGATCTCATCGGTGTTTTCATTCACGATACGACTTGGGAATTGGTCGTAGAAATCATCATTCGTTGCTGTGTCATGTTTCTACTCATTCTGATTTTCTTGAAACTCTCAGGAAAACGCGGCATCAGGCAACTTTCGATATTTGAAGTCGCCATTATTCTTAGCTTAGGTAGTGCGGCTGGCGATCCGATGTTTATAGATGATGCGCCGATTGCCCAAGCTTTTGTGGTGATGTGTACCATTATTATTTTATACCGGCTTGTAACTTGGGCCATGATGAAAAGCAAAAAAGTTGAAACGCTTCTGGAAGGAAAGCCACTTTGTATTGTCGAAAATGGGTTGATGGTCATTCAGGATATGAGAAAAGAAAAATATTCACATGATGAGTTTTTTGCCGAAATGCGCCAGCAAAGTGTTGAGCATCTTGGACAGGTAAAAGTCGCGTTACTTGAAACCGATGGCTGCTTAAGTATTTTATTCTATGCCAATGACGAAACAAAATGGGGTCTGCCTCTATTTCCAAATCACTATAAAAAAACAGATTATTTAAACCCAACGCTTTTTTATTCGTGTATGTATTGTGGGAGGACTCAGCACTTAAAACATCTTGAGGAAGAATGCCCACGATGCAAAGGAAAAGATTGGGCAGAATCTTTAAATACATTGCATATCAACTAATGCTTTCTTATGCTTAACAATCACTTATAAACTTGGCGCCGAGTTTTTAAGTGCTGTAAAGCGGATCGTCTTAGCTGCTAAGGCGAAAAACTTTTCCCGTCCGTGGATGAGTAAAGGTTAGGTCATCATTGAGTTCGATCACTTTATCCGTGATCACAACTTTAAACAAAGGCGACCAGGAAAAATCATTGATATTCACATCCATTGTGGGCATCTTCTCATAAATTTGCTCCACAATAATCTTGTCTCCCGCCTCACTACTCGCATCAACTTCTTTTAACATATATTGTTTCGACATCTCAAAAACTCCTGTTTCAAAATAATCGTGGCAAAATACGAGTGATTATTTTATTTCATTAAATCGGTTCTTTATGCTTAAAGTATGAAACAATCTCTTCACCACTATTTTTAGACTTATCGACTATATTTCCCAATTCATCGTAATAATAGCTTGGTATCACCACTTTATTTTTTAATTTTGCTTCTGTTTTTTTTGTAGAAACAATCAACTTTTCCACAAAGCCAGATAGCCACAATATGTATTCACCTTTATTTTTACTTTTAGGTAAAATACTCACATCCAGATTAATAGATAATGCTTTTGACTTCATTAATAAATCTTCAAAATTAATGTAATTGTAAAGCATTTTGAAATTTGATTTTTTGACTACAGACCTTAACTCAATCATTAAATTATTAAGGTCTTCTACATGATCATCTGTGAACCCATGTTTAGATTGAACTTGCTCATAAATTTGTTCTGCTATTTTTAAATATTGATGCATGACATTATTCCTTTATATTCTATTTAGGAATTTTGCAGTATTTACAGTAATCAATTGTTAATAATGTTGTGCTTTATGAAATAGCTCTTAAATTTCATATACATAAACACCACACAATAAGTGATTAGAACTACACTAATAAAAATTAGCGTGATTAACATCACAATAAAATGTATTGTTTATACTTCAACTTATTCTAATTCGCTATAAACACTAAAAATGACTAAAGTAAGGTCAGGCTACTTTAGTCATTTTCCCGTCATGCTTCTTTAATTAAGATGCTGGGGATTGACCTGAGTTGGAAGTCACATTGCCCGTATGAACCTCTGATGAGCCATGCTCTTCCATCATCGCTGGCGCTGATGTATGTTGCGTATCATCATGAATTTCATTATTTGGACTTACAGGCGCTGCTTCCATCGAATGAGGTGTCGTTGTTTCACCTCGTGTCATCGGATCATCAGCAGTCCGGTTCTTTTCACAGCCTGCAAACGTAAAAACACAACATATTGCTAGACTTTTCACCAATAAATTCTTCATTTTCATTACCTCTCGCTTGGTTTTATGAGTCACTAAGATTGTTCTCAACGATCTACTCTATTCATCCATCATCCACATACATTTCTTTTTCCGTTCATGCGCCAATCTGCATTTTCGACGCTCAGATAAAGACTTATGATGTCTAGCTGAGTCTCGTTCCCACTCATCTAGATCCATCATACGATCTGGAATATATTGAGAACTGGAATGGAAATTAGAACCGATCAATTGATTATCTTTAGCACTCATATTTTATTTCCTTATATTTATACTCAATTTTATATTTACCTAAATTTAGGCTTTATATAAAAAGAAGCTTGATCACAAGCTCCTTTTTTTAGATTATTTTAAGAACTTACTCAGCACTTTCTTGCCTTTTACGCTATCGTCCATGCTCAGATCATCATCTTTTTTCTCATCAGATAGTTTAGTTTTATCTTTATGAGATTTATAATAACAACCTAAAGCAACACCTGTTCCTAAAGTCAGAATTGTTTTTAACATGTGGCACCTCTTAATGTATTTAAGCAACCTCTATACTGAACATCTTTTATGTAAATTTCCCTGTTAGTTTTTTTACTTTTCTTAAGAAATGAAATCTTATGTAATCATATAAAATAGAAATATTTAGTCAAAAACACTTTAAATCATTAAAAATAATAAATTTATCTACACATTAAATT